>NZ_JBSFYC010000010.1:0-153892 GCF_053595675.1 Streptomyces sp. NPDC002446
TCGCTGAACGTCGTCTCGACCGCGATACGGGTGCCGGCCTGCAGCAGCGGGTCGCTGCGCAGTGCCAGCGCCACCTGGTGGGTGAAGTCGATGCCCTGCCCCTCCGGCCCGCCACCTCCCGTGGGTGGGTGGAGGAAGGTGCGTGGGGGCGCGCCCTGCCCCTCATCTGCCGCAACGGTGATCAGCCACGACGGCGAGGGTCCGGCAGCATCGACGACGGCAGACGAATCCTTCCCACCCACCCACGGGAGGGGGCGGACCGTAGGACGGAGTCTGGAGGGCCGCACCCGCAGCCGAACAGCCCCGCGCAGCGGCAACAGCCCGCCGCGTGGGGGCACCTCCCACGCCGTTCAGGCAGTGGGGGAGCAACGGCGACCAACCCCCACGGCGGGACAGCCGACAACGTCGGCAAACTATCCCTCGGAGAGATACCTCTCCACCGTCTCCACCTTCGACGTCAGTCCGTCCTTCACTCCGGGACGGATATCGGCCTTGAGGACCAGCGAGACCCGGCCGCAGCGGGCCTCGACGGCCGCGACCGCGCGCTTGACGACGTCCATGACCTCGTCCCATTCGCCTTCGACGGAGGTGAACATCGCGTCCGTACGGTTGGGCAGCCCCGAGTCGCGGACGACCCGGACCGCGTCGGCGACGTACTCACCAACGTCCTCGCCGACGCCCAGCGGGCTCACGGAGAAGGCGACGATCATGCGTTCACGACGCCTTCCTTGCGGGCCCGGGCGGCGATCACGCCGGCCTCCTCCTCGCGCTTGAGGACCCGGTCCCCGTAGAGGCCGCCGAAGGGCACGATCGCCAGCAGGAAGAAGAAGGCCACGCGCTTGAAGGACCACTTGGTGCGGTTCCACACATCGAGCAGCAGCACCACGTAGGTGAGGAAGAGCAGGCCGTGGATCAGGCCGAGCGGCATCACCAGGGAGTCGTAGTCGAAGGCCAGACGGAAGCCGGTACCGAAGATCAGCAGCGCCGGGAAGGAGATCGCCTCGGGAATGGAGGCCAGGCGAAGGCGGTGCAGGGCGGCGGCGGTCTTGATGTCCACGGGAACCTCGTTCGGGTGGCGGGCGAGGAGCTCGCTTGTGCAGGAGTTCACAAGCGTCGTCCCATTGTTACAGCCGCCCCGGTGATCGCCGCGCGCGGGGCTGCCGGAGCGCGCCCCGGACCGGGTGTCCGGGAGATCTCAGGGCGACGTCAGGGGCGAAGAGTCTCCCTCGCGCAGTCCGGGCCGACTACCGTCTGACGCGTGGCTCAGTTTCGGCTCCAGGGGAGCAAGGTGCTCGCCGTCGATATGACCGGCGACGCCGTCAAGGCGAAAAACGGCGCGATGGTCGCATACGACGGCCAGATGTCGTTCAAGAAGATGACCGGCGGCGGCGAGGGGCTGCGCGGCATGGTCACCCGCCGGCTGACCGGTGAGCAGATGGCCGTGATGGAGGTGAAGGGCCACGGCACGTGCTACTTCGCGGATCGCGCGAGCGAGATCAGCCTGGTGCAGCTGCGCGGCGAGAAGCTGTTCGTGGAGGCCAGCAATTTGCTGTGCACGGAGGCCTCGCTGCATACGGGCACGACGTTCACGGGCCTGCGCGGCGCCTCGCAGGGCAACGGCCTGTTCACCACGACGGTCGAGGGCAGCGGCCAGGCGGCGCTCACCTCCCACGGACCGGCGGTGGTGCTGCGGGTCACCAAGCAGTACCCCCTCCAGGTCGACCCGGGCGCGTATGTCGCGCACACCGGCGACCTCAAGCAGCACTTCCAGTCCGGTGTGAACTTCCGCAGTTTCCTAGGGGAGGGCTCCGGCGAGGCCTTCCAGATCCGCTTCGAGGGCGAGGGCCTGGTGTACGTACAGCCCAGCGAGCGCAACACCGTGGGCGGTGAGGTCTGATGCCGTTCACGGCGCTCAACTCCCGCATGGTGGAGGCCAGGATCGGGCCCGGCCAGCGGATGTTCAGCCAGCGCGGGGCGATGCTCGCCTACCGCGGCGAGGTCAGCTTCACCCCCAACATCCAGGGCGGCCAGGGCGGCGTCGGCTCGATGATCGGCCGCCGGATCGCCGGCGAGGCCACGCCCCTGATGACCGTAGAAGGCAGCGGCACCGTGATGTTCGGCCACGGCGGCCATCATGTCCAGGTCGTCGATCTGACGGGCGAGACGCTGTACGTCGAGGCCGACCGGCTGCTGGCCTTCGACGGCTCGCTCCAGCAGGGCACGATGTTCATGGGCTCGCAGGGCGGGGTGATGGGCATGGTGCGCGGCCAGGTCACCGGCCAGGGCCTGTTCACCACGACCCTCAAGGGGGTCGGCTCGGCCGCGGTGATGGCCCACGGCGGCGTCATCGAGCTGCCGATCACGCCCCAGCGCCCGGTCCATGTCGACCCGCAGGCCTATGTCGCCCACCGCGGCGACGTCCGCAACAAACTGTCCACGGCGCTCGGCTGGCGCGACATGGTCGGCCGCGGCTCGGGCGAGGCCTTCCAGCTGGAGCTGTCGGGTCAGGGCACCGTCTACGTCCAGGCGTCGGAGGAGAAGCTGTGACCGGTCCCGTCGTCCACGACGTCCACTCGCTCCCCGCCGACGACAACGTCAGTCCGTATGCCTTCAGCGTCGATCTGAACGGCCAGTGGTTCCTGCAGAAGGGGAAGATGATCGCCTACTACGGGCGGATCGACTTCCACGGCATCGGGCACGGCCGGCTGGACCGGCTGATCGCCGGAAGTTTTCATTCGCCACTGCACGCCGCGGACTGGGTCGTTGCCGAGGGCCAGGGAAAGATGCTGCTCGCGGACCGTGCCTTCGATGTGAACTCCTTCGATCTGGATGAGGGCAACCTCACTATTCGCTCGGGCAACTTGCTCGCGTTTCAGCCATCTCTGTCGCTGAAGCAGTCGATCATCCCGGGCTTCCTCACCCTCATCGGGACGGGCAAGTTCGTGGCCGCGTCCAACGGGCCGGTGGTCTTCATGGAGCCGCCGCTGCGGGTGGACCCGCAGGCGCTCGTCGGCTGGGCGGACTGCCCCTCCCCCTGCCACCACTACGACCACCAGTACCTGCGGGGATTCCTGGGCGGGCTGCGGGCGCACACCGGCATCGGCGGGGCCTCGGGCGAGGAGCACCAGTTCGAGTTCGTCGGCGCCGGCACGGTCCTGCTGCAGTCGACGGAGCAGCTGATGCCGGAGCTGGCGACCGGCGCGGTGCCGACGGAGGCGGGAGTTCCGGGCGGCGGCGGGCACGGTCCGCACGGCGGCGGGCAGGCCCCGCAAAGTGGCTCACAACTGCCCCAACTGCCCGGCAACCTCGGGAGCCTCCAACGCCGCTTCGGGCTGTGAGCGGTAGTCTGCGGACCGTGACGTCGAACGTCTGCCCCCACCCGACCCCAGCCGACCGGCGGCGCCACCCCTCAGCGCGATTAATTCAGTATTCAACTTTTACGGATAGAATTCATCCATGACGACCGACAGCGACACCCCCTGGCTGACCGACCAGGAGCAGCGTGCCTGGCGCACTCATCTGGACGTCAGCAGACTGCTGATGCACCAACTCGAGCGCGATCTCCAGCCGTTCGGGCTGACGAACAACGACTACGAGATCCTGGTCAACCTCTCCGAGGCCGAGGACCACCGGCTCCGGATGAGCGACCTGGCCGCCAGCACCCTGCAGTCCAAAAGCCGTCTCTCCCACCAGATCACGCGGATGGAGAACGCCGGTCTGGTGCGCCGCGAGAGCTGCGAGTCGGACCGTCGTGGCCTGTACGCCGTGCTGACGGAGGAGGGCTGGGACACCATGCGCCGGGTCGCCCCGCACCATGTCGCCTCGGTCCGCAAGCACTTCATCGACCTCTTCACCGCCGAGGACCTCGAAGCGCTGCGCACCTCGCTCACCCCCGTGGCCGAACACCTCCGCTCGCACCGCGGCGGTCTGTGAGCCGATGCCGCGGCCCCGCCGGGGGGCCGCGGCGCCGGCTCAGTCGGCCAGCGGCAGCCGCAGTTCGAACACCGATCCCTCGCGCACGGCCAGTGAGCCGCCGTGCCGTACCGCGACGTCCCGCGCGATGGCCAGCCCCAGCCCGGCCCCGCCGTCGTCCCGCGCCCGCGCGTCGTCGAGCCGTACGAACCGCTCGAAGATCCGCTCCCGCTGGTCCGCCGGCACCCCGGGCCCGTCGTCCTCGACCCGCAGCACCGCCCACTCCCCCGTGCGCACCACCGCCACCCGCACGGACGCGGCCGCATGGCGCTGCGCATTGTCCAGCAGATTGCCCAGCACTCGCGCCAACTGGCTCCGGGACCCGGCCACTTCCGCCCCCGCCAGCTCGCCCACCTGCACCGGGATCCGGTCCCCGACCCGCTGCGAGCTCTCCTCGCGCACCATCGCCGCCAGATCGACCCGGGTGTCGGCCGGCCGCTCCCCCGCGTCCAGCCGGGCCAGCAGCAGCAGATCCGCCGCCAGCCGCTGCAGCCGTACGGTATCGGCCACCGCGCCCGGTACGTCCAGCAAGTCCGGGTGCGCCACGGCCACTTCCAGCTGGGTGCGCAGGCTCGCGATCGGGCTGCGCAGCTCGTGCGAGGCGTCCGCGACGAAGCGCCGCTGCCGCTCGACGCTGGTCTCCAGCGCGGCGAGCGTCTCATTGGTCGTACGCGCCAGCCGGGCGATCTCGTCCCGCGCCGGCGGCTCCGGCACCCGCCGCGACAGGTCCGTGCTCGCCGTGATCTCCGCCATCTCCGCGCGGATCCCCTCCACCGGACGCAGCGCCCGCCGGGTCACCAGCCAGGTCACGCCCGCCACCACCACGAGCAGCAGCGGCAGCCCGATCAGCATGGCGTCGCGCACCGAGGCGACGGCGTCCCGCTCCGGCGCCAGCGGGGAGCCCGCCCGCACCGTGGCCTGCTTCCCCTGGACGTCCTTGGCCTCGACCACCGCGAAGCGGTAGTCGGCGACCGTGCCGCCGACGTCCGCCGTCCCGTCCTGGTGGTGCACGTCCTCATCGACCTCACCGGGCCTGAGCCCGGTCGCGTCGTCGTCATCGTCGCCGTCGTCGTCCTCCGGCGGCTGCGCCGAGGCGGCCGCCCCGGCACCCTGCCCCGGGCCCGTGACGGGCTTGCGGTCGATCGCCCGCACCTCCTCGCCCACCGCCAGCACCCGGCCGTCCTCGTCGGTGACCACCACCGGATGCTCGTCGCCGTCCGGCAGATCGAGCTTCGCGTACGCGGTGCCCGTGGCGATCTGCGAGGCGACCTCGCGGGCCGCGACCTCGGACTCCAGACCGGCCTGCTCCTGCAGATTGCCGCGCAGCACCAGCAGCACCGCGACGCCGGCCGCGATCAGCGCCAGCGCCACCACCGTGGTCGCCCCGGCCGCCGCCCTGGCCCGTACGGAGCCCAGCACCCTAGCCACCGGCCACCAGCCGGTACCCCGCGCCGCGCACCGTCACGATGTGCCCGGCGCCCAGCTTGCGCCGCAGCGCGCTGACGTAGACCTCGATGATGTTGACGTCGCCCTCGTACGCGAAGTCCCAGACGTGCTCCAGGATCTCCGCCTTGGAGACCACCTCGCCCGAGCGCACGGCCAGCTGCTCCAGCACGGCGAACTCCTTCGTGGTCAGCGCCACTTCCACACCGTCCCGCTCGACCCGGCGCGCCCCCTGGTCGATGGCGAGCGCCCCCAGCCGCAGCACGGGCTGCGCACTGCGCCCGCGCCGCCGCAGCAGCGCCTTCACCCGTGCCACCAGCACCACGTACGAGAACGGCTTGGTCAGATAGTCGTCGGCGCCGGTGTCCAGCCCCTCGGCCTCGTCGTACTCGCCGTCCTTGGCGGTGAGCATCAGGATCGGCACCTCGTTGCCGGCCGCGCGCAGCGCCGCGCAGACGTGGTAGCCGTTCATGCCCGGCAGCATGATGTCGAGCACGATCAGGTCGTAGCCGCCCTCACCCGCCCGGTGCAGTCCCTCCCGGCCGTCGTGCACCACGTCGACCGCGTACCCCTCGGCCATCAGGCCCTTCGCCAGCGACAGGGCCAGCCGCTTCTCGTCCTCCACGATCAACAGGCGCATACCCGTACCTTGCCAGGCCGATCCTGAAGACCCCTTCAGGTGGCTTCAGCTCCCCTTCAGCTTCGCCCGGCCATGGTGGTGGCACAGCGTTCGCAGAGCGCTGGCACAGCCGATCTCAGGGGAGAAGAACATGAAGCGCCACCTCGTCATCGCCACCGCCGCCGCGGCCGCCCTGGTCGCCGGGGGCACGGTCACCGCCGTCGCGGTCAACAACGACAGCGGCCCCGGCAGCGTCCGGTCCGGCGCGCAGACCTCGGCGCAGCAGACCTCGGCGCAGCAGGCCCAGCAGTCCAGCATCCAGCTGCGGGACGCGGACGACGACGGCCGGGAGGAGGCCCGCGAGGCCGGCGCCGCCAAGGTGACCGCTCCGCAGGCCGCGGCCGCCGCCCTGAAGGCCGTCCCCGGCACCGTGACGAGCCTCGACCTGGACACCGACCGGCCCGGCCTGGTCTGGGACGCGGACGTTCTGGGCAAGGACGGCAAGTGGCACGAGCTCACGCTCGACGCGGGCACCGCGCGAGTGCTGAACCAGCACATCGAGCGGGGCGACGACGACGATCACGCCCGGGAGCAGGCCGCGCTCAAGGGCGCGCGGACCGACGCCGCCTCCGCCGCCCGCAGCGCCGCCGCGCACGGCACGGTGACCTCCGTCGAGCTGGACGGCGACCACCGGTCCCGGGCCGTCTGGGAGGTGGAGACCGTCACCAAGGACGGCAAGGAGCACCAGCTGCTGGTCGACCCGCAGACCGGCAAGGTGAGCGCCGCCCCGGCGCACGACGCGGACGACGACGACAACGACGGCGCGGACGACTGAGGACCGTGCGCGGCTGACGGAGCCCGACGTGGCCGGGGGCGCGTGGCGCCCCCGGTCCCGCACGCGCCGGGGCAAGTCAGCCCCCGTTCGTCACCCCGTCCACCAGCTCGTCCGCGGCGCGGTACGGATCCGTCTCGCCGGCCACGATGCGCTCGGCGAGGGCCTCCAGACGGCGGTCCCCCCTCAGGTCCCCGATCCGCTCGCGCAGCGCGGTCACCGCGATGGCCTCGACCTCGTGGGCGGCACGGGCGCGGCGCCGTTCGGCCAGCACACCGCGCTCCTCCATCCAGGCGCGGTGCTTCTCCAGGGCCTCGACGACCTCGTCGACGCCCTCGGCGCGGGCCGCGACCGTCTTGACGATCGGGGGGCGCCAGTCCCCGGGCGCCCGGGACTCGCCCAGCCCCAGCATGTGGTTGAGCTCCCGGGCGGTGGCGTCGGCACCGTCCCGGTCGGCCTTGTTGACGACATAGACATCGCCGATCTCCAGGATTCCGGCCTTCGCGGCCTGGATCCCGTCGCCCATGCCGGGCGCGAGCAGCACCACGCTGGTGTCGGCCTGCGAGGCGATCTCCACCTCGGACTGCCCGACGCCGACCGTCTCGACGAGGATCACCTCGCAGCCGGCCCCGTCCAGGACCCGGATCGCCTGCGGTGCCGCCCAGGCCAGGCCGCCCAGGTGGCCGCGGGTGGCCATCGAGCGGATGTAGACACCGGGGTCGGAGGCGTGCTCGCTCATCCGCACCCGGTCGCCGAGCAGCGCGCCCCCGGAGAACGGCGAGGACGGGTCGACGGCGAGGACGCCGACCCGTTTGCCCGCCTTGCGGTACGCCGTCACCAGGGCGGAGGTGGTGGTGGACTTCCCGACGCCGGGTGAGCCGGTCAGCCCGACCACGTAGGCGTTGCCGGTGAGCGGCGCCAGCGCGGCCATCACCTCGCGCAGCTCCGGCGCCGCCCCCTCCACAAGGGAGATCAGCCGGGCCACCGCCCTGGGCCGGCCCTGCCGTGCCTGCTCCACCAGCTGGGGGACGTCCACCATCGCTGCCCGTCTCCTTCGGCTCGCTCGTCCGCGTCCGGCCCGCCCGTACGCGCTTACTTACCCGGTACGCGAATGATCAGCGCGTCACCCTGGCCACCGCCACCGCACAGCGCGGCGGCACCCACACCACCGCCCCGCCGGCGCAGTTCGAGGGCGAGGTGCAGCACGATGCGGGCGCCGGACATGCCGATCGGGTGGCCCAGGGCAATCGCACCGCCGTTGACATTCACCTTTTCCGGGGATACCCCGAGGTCCTTCATTGACTGCACGGCGACGGCCGCGAAGGCCTCGTTGATCTCGATCAGGTCAAGATCGCCGACGGTGAGGCCCTCCTTGCCCAGCGCGTGGTTGATGGCGTTGGAGGGCTGCGACTGCAGCGAGTTGTCCGGGCCCGCGACATTGCCGTGCGCGCCGATCTCCGCGATCCACTCCAGGCCCAGCTCCTCGGCCTTCGCCTTGCTCATCACGACGACGGCGGCCGCGCCGTCCGAGATCTGCGAGGAGGTGCCGGCGGTGATCGTGCCGTCCTTGGCGAACGCGGGGCGCAGCTTGCCCAGCGACTCCGCCGTGGTCTCCGCGCGGATCCCCTCGTCCTTGCTGAAGACGACCGGCTCGCCCTTGCGCTGCGGGATCTCCACGGGGGTGATCTCGGCCTCGAACAGCCCGTTCTTCTGGGCGGCGGCGGCCCGCTGGTGGGAGAGCGCGGCGATCTCGTCCTGCTCCGGGCGGGCGATGCCCAGCCGGGTGTTGTGCTTCTCGGTCGACTCGCCCATGGCGATGTTCTCGAAGGCGTCGGTCAGGCCGTCGTGGGCCATCGCGTCGAGCATCTCGACGGCGCCGTACTTGAAGCCCTCACGGGACTTGGGCAGCACGTGCGGGGCGTTGGTCATGGACTCCTGGCCGCCCGCGACGATGACGTCGAACTCGCCGGCGCGGATGAGCTGGTCGGCCAGCGCGATGGCGTCGAGGCCCGAGAGACAGACCTTGTTGACGGTCAGCGCGGGGACGTTCATGGGGATGCCGGCCTTGACGGCCGCCTGGCGCGCCGGGATCTGTCCCGCCCCGGCCTGCAGCACCTGGCCCATGATCACGTACTGCACCTGGTCGCCGCCGATGCCCGCCCGGTCCAGCGCCGCCTTGATGGCGACACCGCCCAGGTCGGCGCCGGAGAAGGTCCGCAGGGATCCCAGGAGCCGCCCCATGGGGGTACGGGCGCCTGCCACGATGACTGATGTGGTGCCGTTCGTGCCGTTGCTTTCAGACATGCGATGCGGCCTTCCTTTGCCGGGAAGTTAACGAGGGTTCCCGTCAATGTACTGAGCGGTACGCGCCGGGTCACCGGCAAGCAAGTGTGATCGCGCGCACGTTGCGTAACCAGCCATGCGAGGGGTGCACTGGAGCCATGCTGACGCGCATCGACCACATCGGGATCGCCTGTTTCGACCTCGACAAGACTGTCGAGTTCTACCGTGCCACGTACGGCTTCGAGGTGTTCCACTCCGAGGTCAACGAGGAGCAGGGCGTCCGGGAAGCCATGCTCAAGATCAATGAGACCTCGGACGGCGGGGCCTCGTACCTGCAGCTGCTGGAGCCCACCCGCGAGGACTCCGCAGTGGGCAAATGGCTGGCCAAGAACGGTGAGGGCGTCCACCACATCGCCTTCGGCACCGCGGACGTCGACACCGACTCCGAGGCCATCCGCGACAAGGGCGTAAGGGTCCTCTACGACGAGCCCAGGACGGGTTCGATGGGGTCGCGGATCACCTTCCTGCACCCCAAGGACTGCCACGGCGTGCTCACCGAACTCGTCACCGCCGCGCCCCCTGCCGCGACGGACCACTGACCTTCACGTTCCCCGGCCGGTAGAGTGCAGCCTCGGCCGGGGTACGGGAGTGGGGCTCGGCCCATACTCTGCCGATGATCTGACACCATTTCTTCGGAAGGGTCAGCTCCAATGGGCGCGAGTCCGTACGACGTGACGTGTACGGGTCGACCGCCGCAGTACCGGAGCCGGCCGCCACCATGACCAGGGGACGGATGGGACCGCGCAGTGCGGGGCAACGACCGCTACGAGGCTGACGACCACCTCTCGCAGTTCGAAGCCGAGATGGAGCGGCTGAAGACCGAGCGGGACAAGGCCGTCCAGCACGCCGACGACCTCGGCTACCAGGTCGAGGTGCTGCGCGCCAAGCTGCATGAGGCGCGCCGCAACCTCGCGACCCGCCCTGCCTACGACAACATCAGTCACCAGGCCGAACAGCTGCTGCGCAATGCGCAGATCCAGGCGGACCAGCTGCGCTCGGACGCCGAGCGCGAGCTGCGCGAGGCGCGGGCGCAGACCCAGCGGCTGCTCCAGGAGCAGGCCGAGCGGCAGTCCCGGCTGGAGGCCGAGCTGCACGCCGAGGCGGTCAGCCGCCGCCAGCGCCTCGACGAGGAGCTCAACGAGCGCCGGCAGACCGTCGAATCGCATGTCAACGAGAACGTCGCCTGGGCCGAACAGCTGCGCGCCCGTACGGAGTCGCAGGCCCGCCGGCTGATGGAGGAGTCCCGGGCGGAGGCCGAGCAGTCGCTGGCGTCCGCGCGGGCCGAGGCGCAGCGGCTGGTCGAGCGGGCCCGGGAGCGGCTCGGCACCGAGGCCGAAGAGGCCCGCGCCGAAGCGGAATCCATCCTGCGCCGGGCGCGTACGGATGCCGAGCGGCTGCTGAACGCCGCCTCCAACCAGGCCCAGGAGGCCACCGACCAGGCCGAGCAGCTGCGCACCAGCGCCGGCACCGACGCCGAGGAGGCGCGCCGGCAGGCCGCCGAGCTGACCCGCACCGCCGAGGCCCGCGTCCAGGAGGCGGACACGGCGCTGCGCGAGGCGCGCGCCGAGGCGGAGAAGCTGGTCGAGGAGGCGCAGCAGAGCGCCACCAAGCGGCTGTCGGCGACCGAGTCGGAGAACGAGCAGCGCACCCGTACGGCCAAGGCGGAGATCGCCCGGCTGGTCGGTGAGGCCACCAAGGAGGCCGAGGCCCTCAAGGCGGAGGCCGAGCAGCTGCGCGCGGACGCCCGTACGGAGGCCGAGCGGCTGGTCGCCGAGGCGCAGGAGTCCGCGCGGTCGAAGGCCGCGGAGGACTCCGCCGCGCAGCTGGCGAAGGCCGCGCGTACCGCCGAGGAGGTGCTGACCAAGGCCTCCGAGGACGCCAAGGCCACCACCAAGGCGGCCGCCGAGGAGGCCGAACGGCTGCGCAGGGAGGCCGAGTCCGAGGCCGACCGGCTGCGCGAGGAGGCGCATGACACCGCGGCGCAGCTCAAGGGCGCGGCGAAGGACGACACCAAGGAGTACCGCGCCAAGACCGTCGAACTCCAGGAGGAGGCGCGGCGGCTGCGCGGTGAGGCGGAGCAGCTGCGCGCCGACGCGGTCGCCGAGGGCGAGCGGATCCGCAGCGAGGCCCGCCGGGAGGCGGTCCAGCAGATCGAGGAGGCGGCCGGTACCGCCGAGGACCTGCTGGCCAAGGCCAAGTCGGACGCCGAGGAGACCCGTTCGGGTGCCGTCGCGGAGAGCGAGCGGGTGCGGACGGAGGCCATCGAGCGGGCCACGGCGCTGCGCCGGCAGGCCGAGGACGCGCTGGAGCGGGCCCGTAAGGAAGCCGAACAGCTGCTGACCGAGGGCGCCGAGGCCGCGGAGCTGGTGACCGACGAGGCCGAGCAGGCCGCGGCGCGGCTGCGCGCGGAGGCCGAGGAGGCCGCCGAGGAGCGGCGCACCGAGGCGCAGGCGGAGCTGGACCGGCTGCGCGGCGAGGCGGAGGACAAGGTCGCCGCCGCCGAGGAGTCGCTGCGCGAGGCCCGCGCGGAGGCGGAGCGGCTGCGCCGGGAGACCCAGGAGGAGGCGGCCCGGCTCAAGGCGGAGGCCGCGGAGCGGCGCCGGACGCTGCAGCAGGAGGCCGAGGAGGAGGCCGAGCGGCTGCGCGGTGAGGCCGCCGCGGACGCCTCGGCGGCGCGTTCCGAGAGCGAGTCGGTCGCAGCGAGGCTGCGCAGTGAGGCCGCGGCCGAGGCCGAGCGGCTGAAGGCGGACGCCCAGGAGACCGCGGACCGGGTGCGCGCGGAGGCGGCGGCCGCCGCCGAGCGCACGGGTACGGAGGCGGCGCAGGCGCTGGCCGCGGCCCAGGAGGAGGCCGCGCGGCGGCGCCGGGAGGCCGAACAGCTGCTGGGCGAGGCCCGCGAGGAGGCCCATCAGGAGCGCACGGCCGCCCGCGAGCAGAGCGAGGAGCTGCTGGCGTCGGCCCGTACGCGGGTGAGCGAGGCGCAGGCGGAGGCCGAGCGGCTGGTCGAGGAGGCGGACCGGCGCGCGGCCGAGCTGGTGGCGGCGGCCGAGCAGACCGCGCAGCAGGTGCGGGAGTCGGTCGCGGGGCTGCACGAGCAGGCCGCCGAGGAGATCGCCGGGCTGCGTTCGGCGGCCGAGCACTCCGCCGAGCGCACCAAGTCGGAGGCGCAGGAGGAGGCGGACCGGGTCCGTACGGACGCCTACGACGAGCGCGAGCGCGCCTCGCAGGACGCGGCGCGGATCCGGCGCGAGGCGCAGGAGGCGTCGGAGGCCGCGAAGGCCCTGGCGGAGCGGGCGGTCTCGGAGGCGATCGAGGAGGCCGAGCGGCTGCGCGCGGAGGCCGCCGGTGTGCTGGACGAGGCGCGCCGGGAGGCCGACACGGCGCGGGCGGAGGCCGCCGAGCAGGCCGAGCATCTGGTGGCGGAGGCGACCGCACGGGCCGAGAAGCTGGTCGGGGACGCGGCGGCGAAGGCACAGCAGCTGCGTACGGACGCCTCGGACGCGCTGGCGGCCGGCGAGCAGGACGCGGCGCGGGCCCGCGCGGAGGCGCGGGACGACGCGAACCGTATGCGCTCGGACGCCGCGGAGCAGGCCGACCGGCTGATCACCGAGGCCCGCACGGAGGCCGAACGGATCGTCACCGACGCCACCGAGCTGACGTCTTCGGCGCAGGACGACGCGGACCGTACGGTCCAGGAGGCCGAGCAGGCCGCCGAGCGGCTGCGCACGGAGGGCGAGCAGCAGGCGCGGACCCTGGTGGCGGAGGCGACCGAGGCGGCGCAGCGGCTGCGGGCCGAGGCGGCCGAGGTGCTGGAGAGTGCGCGCAAGGACGCCGAGCAGACCGGCGACGAGGCGCGCAAGGCGGCCAACAAGACGCGTTCGGACGCCGCGGAGCAGGCCGACGAGCTGATCTCGGAGGCCGCCACCGAGGCGGAGCGGCTGCGCAAGGAGGCGGCCAAGACCGCCGCCGACGCCGAGCGGGACGCGGACCGTACCCGGGCCGACGCCCGCGAGCAGGCCGACCGGACGGTCGCGACGGCCACCGCGGAGGCGGACCGGCTGCGGGCGGAGGCGGCCGAGACGGTCACCGCCGCGCAGGAGCACGCCAACCGCACCCGCAGCGAGTCCGCGAAGATCAAGGAGGACGCCGAGGCGGTCGCCGAGCAGACCCTGGGCGAGGCCCAGCAGGAGGCGGACCGGCTGCTCGACGAGGCCCGTAAGGACGCCGCCAAGCGCCGCGGGGACGCCGCCGAGCAGGCCGACCAGCTCGTCGCCAAGGCGCAGGAGGAGGCGCTGAAGGCGGCCACCGCCGCCGAGGAGCAGGCCGACACGATGGTCGGGGCGGCCCGCAAGGAGGCCGACCGGATCGTCACCGAGGCGACGGCCGACGGCAACGCGCGGGTCGAGAAGGCCCGAACGGACGCCAACTCGCTGCTGGAGGAGGCCCGCGGGGACGCCACGGCCATAAGGGAGCGCGCCGAGGAGCTGCGTCAGCGGATCGAGTCCGAGGTCGAGGAGCTGCACGAGCGGGCCCGCCGGGAGTCGGCGGAGACGATGAAGAACGCCGGCGAGCGGGTCGACAAGCTCATCGCGCAGGCCACGGCCCAGCAGGTGGAGGCCGAGGAGAAGGCCGACCGGATGATGGCGGACGCGAACAGCGAGGCGAGCAAGGTCCGGATCGCGGCGGTGAAGAAGGCCGAGGGCCTGATCAAGGAGGCCGAGAACAAGAAGGGCGAGGCGGTGCGCGACGCGGAGCGGATGCGCGCAGAGGCCAAGGAGGAGGCCGCCCGCATCGTGGACGAGGGCAAGCGGGAGCTGGAGGTCCTGGTGCGCCGGCGCGAGGACATCAACGCCGAAATCTCCCGTGTTCAGGACGTTCTGGAAGCCCTGGAGTCGTTCGAGACGCCCGGTGGGGGCGCGGAGGGGAAGACCAACGGGGTGAAAGCGGGCGCGGGCGCCGGGGCAACTCGTTCGAGTGGCAAGCCCTCTGAAGGGTAGCCACTCAAATGAGGGGTCATTCTCCAGATCAAACGGGCAATGACTCGATGACACGCCGTTGTGACCCCTAGGATTCTCCTTATCACCTCACCGGTCTCTTCGACAGGAACCCCATGAGCGACACTTCCTCCCCCTTCGGCTTCGAGCTCGTGCGGCGTGGGTACGACCGCGGTCAGGTGGACGACCGCATCACGAAGCTCGTCGCCGACCGCGACAGCGCGCTGGCCCGCATCACGTCGCTGGAAAAGCGGATCGAGGAGCTGCACCTCGAAACGCAGAACGCCCAGGCGCAGGTCAATGACGCCGAACCGTCCTACGCGGGCCTCGGTGCGCGCGTGGAGAAGATCCTCCGTCTCGCCGAGGAGGAGGCGAAGGATCTGCGCGAGGAGGCCCGGCGGGCCGCCGAGCAGCACCGTGAGCTGGCCGAGTCGGCCGCCCAGCAGGTCCGCAACGACGCGGAGCAGTTCGCCGCCGAGCGCAAGGCGAAGGCGGAGGACGAGGGCGCCCGGATCGTCGAGAAGGCCAAGGGCGAGGCGTCCACGCTGCGTGCCGAGGCGCAGAAGGACGCGCAGTCCAAGCGCGAGGAGGCGGACTCCCTCTTCGAGGAGACCCGCGCCAAGGCCGCCCAGGCCGCCGCGGACTTCGAGACCAACCTCGCCAAGCGCCGGGAGCAGTCCGAGCGCGACCTGGCCTCGCGTCAGGCCAAGGCCGAGAAGCGGCTCGCGGAGATCGAGCACCGCGCCGAGCAGCTCCGCCTGGAGGCCGAGAAGCTGCGTACGGACGCCGAGCGCCGGGCCCGCCAGACGGTGGAGACCGCGCAGCGCCAGGCCGAGGACATCGTGGCGGACGCCAACGCCAAGGCGGATCGTATCCGCAGCGAATCCGAGCGCGAGCTGGCCGCCCTGACCAACCGCCGCGACTCGATCAACGCCCAGCTCACCAACGTCCGCGAGATGCTGGCGACGCTGACCGGCGCGGCGGTGGCCGCGGCCGGCGCCCCCGGTGCCGACGACGAGGTCACCCGCGGCGTCCCGGCCCAGCAGACCCGCTGAGCGTCCACAGGTTTCACCACTCCCCCGTACGACCGCGCCCCCGTACCGCCCGCTGAGGCGGTGACGGGGGCGCGGTCGTACGGGGGGTCAGCCGGGCGGCCCCGCCCCGGTGGCAGCGGCCCCAGCCGGCGCCTAGCGTCCTGTACATGATCGAGCTGGAGGGGCTGACCAAGCATTTCGGGGACACGGTCGCCGTGGACCACCTCACCTTCACGGTTCGCCCCGGTATCGTCACCGGCTTCCTCGGGCCCAACGGCGCAGGCAAGTCGACGACCATGCGGATGATGCTCGATCTGGACCTGCCCACCTCCGGGACGGTCCGGATCGACGGCAAGCACTACCGCCAGCTGCGGGACCCGCTGACGTACGTCGGCGCGCTGCTGGAGGCGAAGGCGGTCCACGGCGGCCGGAGCGCCGCCAACCATCTGCTGTGTCTGGCGCAGAGCAACGGCCTCCCGCGCGCCCGGGTCGCCGAGGTGCTGGACGCGGTGGGGCTCAGCTCGGTCGCCGGGAAGCGCGCGAAGGGGTTCTCGCTCGGTATGGGGCAGCGGCTGGGCATCGCCGCGGCGCTGCTCGGCGACCCGCAGGTGCTGCTCTTCGACGAGCCGGTCAACGGCCTCGACCCCGAGGGCATCCACTGGATCCGCAACCTGATGAAGAGCCTGGCGGCCCAGGGCCGTACGGTCTTCGTCTCCTCCCACCTGATGAGCGAGATGGCGCTGACCGCCGACCACTTGGTGGTCATCGGCCAGGGCCGCCTGCTGGCGGACACCTCCATGAAGGACTTCATCCACCAGAACTCGCGGTCGTACGTCCGGCTGCGGACCCCGGACCGGGAGAAGGCGCTCGATGTGCTGCGGGCCGAGGGCATCCACGCGGTGTCGGTCGGCGACGGCTCACTGGAGATCGACGGGGTGCCCGCCGAACGGATCGGCGAACTGGCCGCCTCGCACCGCATGGTCCTGCATGAGCTGAGCCCCCAGCAGGCGTCCCTGGAGGAGGCGTTCATGCGGCTGACGGCCGGGTCGGTGGAGTACCACGCGCACGACGGCGCGCCGATGGCGGCACCGGGCCCGCCCCCGCGGACCCCGCAGCCGGACCGGGCGGGGCCGGACGGCTGGGGCGCGGACTGGCAGAAGAAGAGGAGCTGACGGATGGCGGCGGTCGGACAGGTCATCCGGTCGGAGTGGACCAAGATCAGGTCGGTGCGGTCGACGGTGTGGACGCTGGGCGTCGCCGTCGTCGTCACCCTCGCGCTGGGCGTGCTGATCTGCACGCTGGCCGGCAACGACGCCGGCTCGCTGCCGGCCAGGGACCGGCTGTCGTTCGACGCCACCAATGTGAGCTTCGCCGGGATGGGGCTGGGCCAGCTCGCGATGATCGTCTTCGGTGTGCTGGTGGTCTCGAACGAGTACAGCACCGGCATGATCCGCGCCTCGCTCGCCGCCGTACCGCAGCGCGGCACCTTCCTGTTCTGCAAGCTGCTGGTGGCCACCGCGCTGGTCTTCGTCGTCGGCCTGGCGACCGGCTTCGCCGCGTTCTTCGCCGGACAGGCGGCGCTGGGCGACCTGCGCGCGCACCTCGGTGACCCCGGGGTGCTGCGCGCGGTGATCGGCGCCGGGCTCTATATGGCGCTGATCGCGCTGTTCTCGATGGCGGTGGCCACGATGCTGCGCAGCCCCATGCTCTCGCTGGGCATCCTGATGCCGTTCTTCTTCCTGATCTCCAACATCCTCGGCAATGTCTCCGCGACCCGGAAGGTCGGCCGCTTCCTGCCGGACCAGGCGGGCCGGAAGATCATGCAGGTGGTGCCCACCGCCGACCACGATGTGCCGTACGGCCCGTGGGGCGGACTCGGCATCATGGTGGCCTGGACGGCGGCCGCCCTGATCGGCGGATACGTCCTCCTGAAGCGGCGCGACGCCTGACCGCCGGCACCGCACCACGGGAATTGACGGGAACCGTCAACGCCCGGATAGCCTCCTAACCCTCACGGGGGTACGAGAGCACCTCTGCCCCGACCATCTCGCGAGGGGCGGAGAATGATCGAGGCAGTCGGCCTGACGAAGCGCTACGGCGCCAAGACGGCCGTGTACAACCTGTCGTTCCAGGTGCGGCCGGGTTCGGTGACCGGCTTCCTGGGGCCCAACGGCTCCGGCAAGTCGACGACCATGCGCATGATCCTGGGCCTGGACGCGCCGACCTCCGGGCACGCCACCATCGCCGGCCGTCCCTTCCGCAGCCTCCCCAACGCCCCTCGCCAGGTGGGCGCGCTGCTCGACGCCAAGGCCGTGCACGGCGGCCGCAGCGCGCGCCAGCACCTGCTCTCGCTCGCCCAGCTCTCCGGCATCCCGGCCCGCCGGGTCGACGAGGTGCTCGGCGTGGTGGGTCTGCAGGACGTCGCGGGCAGGCGCTCCAAGGGCTTCTCGCTCGGTATGGGCCAGCGCCTGGGCATCGCCGCGGCGCTGCTCGGCGACCCGCAGGTGCTGCTCTTCGACGAGCCGGTCAACGGCCTCGACCCCGAGGGCATCCTGTGGGTGCGCAACCTGATGAAGCAGCTGGCGGCCGAGGGCCGTACGGTCTTCGTCTCCTCCCACCTGATGAGCGAAATGGCGCTGACCGCCGACCACTTGATCGTGATCGGCCGCGGCCAGCTGCTGGCGGACATGTCGGTCAAGGACTTCATCTCGGCCAACTCCGCCGATTTCGCCCGGGTCCGTACCCCGGACACCGAGCCGGAGCAGCGCGAGAAGCTGACCGCCACGATCGGCGAGGCGGGCGGCCAGGCCACGCCGGAGCCGGACGGCGCGCTGCGGGTCACCGGGCTGCCGCTCCCCCGGATCAGCGATCTCGCACACGAGGCCGGAGTCCGGCTCTGGGAGCTGTCGCCGCACCAGGCGTCCCTGGAGGAGGCGTACATGCGGATGACGCAGGGCGCCGTGGACTACCGGTCGACCCACGATCCGCGCTCCGGCCTGCAGGAGGCCCCCGCCGGATACGCCCCGCAGGGCGGCGCACCGCAGGGGTACGGGGGCGGCCCCGGCCATCCGGCCGGTCAGCCCGGGGTTCCCGGTCAGGGCCAGCCCAACCCGTACGCCCAGCAGGCTCCGTACGGCCAGGCACCCGCCGCGGCTCCGGGGGCGGGCTATCCGCCGCCGGCCCAGGGTCACCCGTACGGGGCACCCGCGCCGTACGGTGCGCCCCACCCGTACGGGCAGCAGCCCGCCGCACACCCCGCGCCGGCCGGCGCCCCCGCAGACCTCTCCACGCCGCAGAACGAGGACGCCCGATGACCAGCCCTCAGCAGCCGCAGCCCCAGCCGCAGCCTGAGCACGGACCGCACGACACCGGTGCACCGCAGCAGCCGATGCCGCCCGCGCCGCCGATGCCGCCCACCGCGCCGCCGGCCGCACCGCCCCAGCCGCAGGGCCTGCCGGAGCAGCAGCCCGGCCGGCAGCCGGCGCCGGAGCAGCCCGCGCCCGCCAAGGAGGCCGGCACGATGATGCTCCAGGCCCAGCCCGCGCCCGGTCAGCCCGCGCCCGCCAAGGAAGCGGGCACGATGATGCTCCAGGCCCAGCCCGCGCCCGAGCAGCCCGCTCCCGGCCGGCCCGCCC
This sequence comes from Streptomyces sp. NPDC002446, assembly GCF_053595675.1. Taxonomy (NCBI): domain Bacteria; kingdom Bacillati; phylum Actinomycetota; class Actinomycetes; order Kitasatosporales; family Streptomycetaceae; genus Streptomyces; species Streptomyces sp. NPDC002446. Next base: position 18,873 of record NZ_JBSFYC010000010.1, read on the forward strand.
CGGCCAAGGAGGCCGGCACGATGATGCTCCAGGCCCAGCCGATGCCCGAGCCGCAGCCGCTCGCGGCACACGGTCCGGGCAAGGAGGCGGGCACGATGATGCTCCAGGCGCAGCCCCCGGCCCAGGCTCCCGCCCAGCCCCCGGTCCAGACGGCACAGCCGCCGGCCCACGTGCAGCCCCAGCCCGCTTACGCCGGCCCGGGCGGCGGCTATGTCTCGCCCATCCCTGTGCGCCCCACCCACCTCGGCCATGCGCTGGCCTCCGAGTGGACGAAGATCCGCTCGGTGCGCTCGACGATCTGGACGCTGGGCGTGATGCTGCTGCTGATCGTCGGCATCGGCCTGCTGGCGACCCTCGCCGCGGGCTCGGAGCGCGAGATGAACCCGCTGCTCGGCGTCGGCTTCGTCGGCGTACTGCTCGGCAGCCTGTGCGTGATCACCCTGGGAGTGCTCTCGATCTCCTCGGAGTACGGCACCGGCATGATCCGTACGACGCTGACCGCCTGCCCCGGCCGCGCCCGCGTACTGACCGCGAAGGCGCTGGTGTTCTTCGCCCTGGCGCTGGTGATCACGACGGTCGCCACCACCCTGGTGGCGCTGCTCGACTCCGCGATGCTCAACGGCCCCGCGCCGACCACCGACCAGTGGGTGCGCGCCACTCTCGGCGCCGGTCTCTACGTGGCGCTGCTCGGTCTGCTGGCGCTGGCCGTCGGCACGCTGCTGCGGCACTCCGCCGGTGCCATCAGCACCATGATGGGCGTGGTGCTGCTGCCGATGCTGCTGGCGCTGTTCCTGCAGGGCGAGAGCGTCAAGGAGATCCAGCAGGCGCTGATCGAGTACTCGGTGCCCAGCGCGCTGGCGACGCTCTACGACATTCCCTTCCTCAGCACCGGCCCGACCGGCTGGACCCCCGTGTGGATCCTCGCCGGGGTGACCGCGGTGGCCCTGGGCGGCGCCTACGCGGCCATCGCCCAGCGCGACGTCTGAGGCCCGCGCCACGCACTCAAGCGCCTAGGGGACAGGCCTAGTACCTGGGCGCGTTCCTGGACCGCTGGAGCCGCGCGCTCCGGCGGTCCCGTGCGTTCCAGCACGCCTTGTGCCAGTGCCGGCGGTCGTCGACGTCGCCGTGCCGCGGCCAGGCGACGACGTGCGGGACCCCGGGCGGGATCTCCTGGTCGCAGCCGGGGCAGCGGTAGTGCTTGGCCGCGCCGCCGCCCCCGACCTGCCGCACGGCCCAGTCCTCGCCGCGCCACTCCTCGGTCTGTTCCAGGCCGTAGCGGTCGCCGCCCGCGCGGTCGATGGGCTTCGCACCGCCGTGCTGGCGGTTTCGACGCGGTGACACAGAACACCTCGGGATGATTTACGGGGTCACGGGCTGTCACCAGCGTACGCGGCGCCACCGCGGGCAGAAGCCCCTCGGCGGGATTCTGCGATCATCGGGAAATTCCGCGCCAGGCCGTGCCCTTGGCACGTGTCAGCCGTTGTTGCCTGTAAGGGGGGAGTCGCGTCGGCTGCGAGGAGGCAGAGAGCGATGCGCGTTGGGGCTTTCATCCTGGCCGCTCAATTCCCCGGTCAGGGACAGGGGGAAGCACTGCACCGCGCGGTGCGCTCCGCGGAGGTCGCGGAGGAGGCCGGGCTCGACGACGTCTGGCTGGCGGAACACCACTTCGTACCGTACGGCGTCTGCCCGAGCGCGGCGACCCTGGCCGCGCTGCTGCTGGGACGCACCCGCCGGATCGGCGTCGGCACGGCTGTGAGCGTACTGCCCACCCAGCATCCCGTGGCGCTCGGCGAGCAGGCCGCGCTGCTGCACCTCACCTCCGACGGCCGCTTCACGCTCGGCGTCGGCCGCGGCGGCCCGTGGGTGGACCTGGAGGTCTTCGGCGCCGGCCTCGCGGCGTACGACCACGGCTTCCCCGAGTCGCTCGACCTGCTGCTGCGCTGGCTGCGCGAGCCCCGGGTCGGCGCGCAGGGTGAGCGCTACGCCTTCCGGGAGGTGCCGGTGGTGCCGCGGCCGGACCAGGCGCTGGGCGATCCGGACGATCCGTGCGCCGGGCCCTCGGGCCCGCCCGTGCTGGTGGCCTGCACCTCCCCCGCGTCCGTGCGGATGGCCGCCGAGCGCGGGCTGCCGATGCTGCTGGGCATGCACTGCGGCGACGAGGAGAAGGCGGACATGGTCCGGCTGTGGCGGGCCGCCGCGCGGGAGGCCGGCCGCGACGGCGACGAGATCGCCGCGGCCGCGCACGTCTCGGCGGGCGTGGTGCAGATCGCCGATGGCCGCGCGGCCGCGACGGAGACCCTGACGAAGGCGATGCCCGGCTGGCTGCGGCAGGGCCTGGGCGCGCATGTGACGGTCGACGGCCGCTATCGCGCGATGCGCGATCCGCTGGCCTATACAGAGCTGCTGTGCCGGCTGCACCCTGTGGGCCCGCCGGGGCTGTGCGTCGACCGGCTGGCGGCGACCTCGGAGCGTACGGGCATCACGCGCTTCGCGCTGCTGGTCGAGGGCTCCGGCGATCTCGCGGCGACGGAGGAGAACGTCCGCCGGCTGGGCACGGAGGTCCGGCCGCAGCTGGGCTGAGCCCGCACGGTGCGGTGGGGCGGCGTACGGCGGGCGGTGCGCGGATGCCGCGGTCACCGTCCGGCCTCGCGGTGGTGCTGCCGCTGGCACACCGTTGAGGGGCGCGCCCAACCCCTCGTACGCAGCGGCAGCAACTCCGGTCAGCAGTCGCGGAGTTCGGGCGACTGGTTCAGCAGCTGGCCCCGGATCGAGGTGAATCGGGCCAGGCGGTCGTCCACCGCCGGGTCGAGCGGGAAGACCGCGACCCGGTGGCAGTTCTGGAAGGCGAGCCGCACACCGAAGTGGCGCTCGAGCGAACCACGGATGGCGTCACTCGCCAGCGCGCGCAGCAGCTGGCCGCGCGCCTGCTCGTCCGGCGGCGGCGTCTGATTGTCGGCGAACTGTCCGCCGTCCACCTTCAGCTGTGCCACCAGAGAGCTGATCATCTCCCAGGCATAGGGCAGGGAGTTCCGGACGCAGTCGACAAATGCGGCTTCGTCGACCTCGCCTCGCTCGGCCTGTTCGAGGAGGGCCGGTGAGACGTCGAGCGACATGAGGTTCTCCTCTCGCGGACCCGCCGGGACGGGCGGGGCCTCAGGGAAGGGACAAGGGGTTTCGCGACACAGCGTGTTCGCCTCACGACCCCCTGCTTCAACGGTATGCCGCGCAAGAGGCCCGCACCAGGAGATTGCACATACAACCGGCCAATGGCGAACGCCTGGGGTGCGGGGATTTCCCCCGTAAAAGCACCGTGGTCCAGGGCGAATCGCGTAGCGGGCCTCCGGTCGAGTAGCGTGACGCACCATGCGTCTCGTCATCGCCCGCTGCTCCGTGGACTACGCGGGCCGGCTCACCGCCCATCTGCCCTCCGCGCCTCGCCTCATCCTGGTGAAGGCGGACGGCTCCGTCTCCATTCACGCGGATGACCGCGCCTACAAACCCCTTAACTGGATGTCCCCGCCCTGCACTCTCAAGGAGGGCGACGGGGACGTGTGGACGGTGGAGAACAAGGGCGGCGAGAAGCTCATCATCACCCTTGAGGAGGTCATGCACGACTCCTCGCACGAGCTCGGCGTCGACCCGGGGCTCATCAAGGACGGTGTGGAGGCCCACCTCCAGGAGCTGCTCGCGGACCGGATCGAAACCCTCGGTGAGGGCTACTCGCTGATTCGGCGTGAATACCCCACTGCCATTGGCCCGGTGGATATCTTGTGCCGGGACGCTGATAACCAGACCGTGGCGGTCGAGATCAAGCGGCGTGGTGAGATCGACGGAGTCGAGCAGCTCACCCGCTATCTCGAACTCCTCAACCGCGACCCGCACCTGGCCCCGGTGAAGGGCGTCTTCGCGGCTCAGGAAATCAAGCCGCAGGCGCGGGTGCTGGCCACCGACCGCGGTATCGGCTGTGTCGTACTGGACTACGACGCGCTGCGCGGCATCGAGGACGACAAGCTCCGGCTGTTCTGACCCCGCCGGCTCCCGGCACACACCAGCGCAACGGCCCGGTCACCTGCGTACCGGGCCGTTGCGCTGCGTCGTACCGGGTGTCAGGCGGTCGGGGTGCTCCCCGTGCCCGAGGGGCTGCCCGCGCCGTCCGAGGGCGCGGACGCGGCGGACGAGCCGCTGCCGGAGGGGCTGCTGCTGCCCGAGGCGGCGGAGCTCTCCGAGGGGGTCTCGGACGTCGGGTCGCCCGTGGGCTCGGTCGGGGTGGGGTCGGTCGGCTCGCCGGTGGGCTCGGTCGGCGTCGGACCGGTCGGCTCGTCGGTCGGCGGGTGCGTGGGCGGGGTCGGCCGCACGGTGGGCCTGGTGGGCTGCCCGGTCGGCTCACTCGGGTCGGTGCTGGGATCCGTCGGCTCGGTGCCCGGGCCGGTCGGCGAGGTGCTGGTCGCGGGGCCGCTGGTCGACGGCGACGGGGTGCCGGAGCGTTCCTTGCCGCCGGGCCGGGTGGCGCCCGGCCCGGTGGACGGCCGGTCGGAGCCGTTGCCGGGCTCCTCGGCGGGCAGCTCCGGGCTGTCGCCGTCGTCCGTGGTCTGCTCCGTGGTGACCTTGTCGTCGTGGTTGTCGTCGCCGCCCGAGGTCGCGCCGAGGGTGACGACGGTGCCGAGGACGGCCACCAGCAGCGCGCCGGCGCCCGCGGCCACGAGGTTGCGGCGGGCCCCGCCGAACACCCGCTTGACGCCCTTGGCGGTGCCGCTGCCCGCGGCGGCCGGGACGGCCGCGGTGGCGGCGGTGGCGGCGGTCGGCGCGGCGCCCTGGGCGAGCGGCGTCGGTGCGGTCGTCCCCTCGGCGGAGAGCCGCAGCTTGGCGGTCGACACGGCGTCGGGCGACGCGGCGGCCGGCTCCTTCGGCGCGGCCGGCGGCCGTACCCCGGCGCCGGGTGCGGTGGCCTGCGGGACGACCGCGGTCGCCGCCGAGGCGGCCCGCGCCCGGTCGGTGACCAGGGCCAGCGCCCGCCGTCCCGCCACCGCACCGTTGCGGTCGGAGAGCACGCCGCGCAGCCCTATGGACGCCTCCAGCTCGGCGCGCGCCCGGTCGAGGCTGCCGGTGCACAGCGCCAGCACACCCAGCTCGTGGTGGAAGTAGGCCTCTTCGGCGACCTCGCCGGCCAGCCGCGCGGCCTCCTGGCCGTGCCGCAGGGCGCGCTCCCAGGCGCTCCAGTGCAGCGCGGAGGCGAACGCGGGAGCGGCCGTACGGGCCAGCAGCACCGCGGCGCTGGCGTGGCCGCCCTCGCGGCTGCCGGTCAGCACGCCCATCGCGGCCAGCACCACATCGGCCTCGGCGGCGGCCCGTTCGGGGGTGACCGAGGGGTGCCCGGCCCACCAGGCGTAGTGCTGGGCGACGGTGTGTGCCCGCGCGGCGGAGCCCTCGGCGTAGCCGGCGGCGGTCAGCTGGTCCTGGACGGTCGCGGCGAGCCGGTAGTGGCCGGCCGCGGGGGTGAGCAGGCCGCAGGCCAGCAGCTCGCCGAGGGCGGCGTCGGCGTGGGTGTCCTGGGTGAGGGCCGGCAGATGCGCCTGGTGCGGCAGCTCCCCGCCGAGCGCGACGGCGAAGCGCAGCGTCTCCTGGGCCACGGCGCTCAGCCGCGAGGCGAGCAGCGGGGCGGGCGCGGCGGCCTCGCCGAGCGACGGCAGCGGCACCTCGGGGCGCTCCTCGCCCCCGGCGGCGTCCGGCTCCCGGTCCTCCGCGGGGAACAGGCCGTAGCCGTCCTCAAGGGCGCCGGGCCGGTTCTGCATCCGGTCGCGCTGCCGCAGCAGGGCGGCGGCCTGCACGAACCGCAGCGGCAGCCCCTCGGACTCGAACCACAGGTCGGCGGCCCAGGCCGCCTCGTCCTCGGTCAGCGGCCGGTCCAGCGCGCGCTCCAGCATGCGTACGCAGCCGGTGCGGCCGATGCCGCCGAGGAAGACCTCTTCGAGGTGCGAGCCGGCGCTGGGGGCCGCGACGTCGGGGGTGGCGGCGATCAGGAAGGCGCATTCGGGGGTGGCGTCGAGCAGCTCGTCGAGCGCGGCGCCGCCGAATTCCAGGTCGTCCAGGACGACGATCGCGCCGATCTCGGCGGCCATCCGCAGCAGCTCGGGCCGGTCCGGGCGGTGCCGGGGCGCCCGGTGGACCGCGGCGAACAGCGCGTGGAGGACATCGGTGGCGGTGCGGTGGTAGCCGGAGAGCCGGACCACGCCGTCCGGGGCGAGGCCTTCGCAGGCCGTGGCGACGGCGTCCAGCAGCCGGGTGCGGCCGGCGCCCGAGGGGCCGGTGACGCGTACGGAGCGGCCGCGGGAGAGCAGCCGGACCAGGCGCTCGGTGTCCTCGGTGCGCTCTTCGAGCGGGGCGTCGTGCGCGGTGGCTCCGGGCGGGCCCGGGGGCAGCGGGGGCGCGGCGGCGCGGGCGGCTGCGGCGCGCTCCTGCGGGTCGAGCTTGCCGGGGGCCGAGGGGCGCTCTCCGGGCGGGCAGGGTTCTATCTCGCTGCCGTCGACGGGGTTGACGGTGACGAGGTAGGGGCCCGAGACGAGCCGGACGACGCGGGCGAGCCCGCCGGAGCCGCCCTGTGCGCCGCCCGCCGCGGGGGCCGGCGGCTCGGCAGGGCTGCCCTGCTCGCCGTACTCCTCGGGTCCCCGGTGGGTGTTCGGGTCCATGCTGCAAGCTCCCAGGTGCATCGTTCCACTCGGCCGGCTCCGACGGTCGTCCTCGGCGTCGCGTCCGGTCCGGTCCGGTGCCCGCCGCGGAGGATGGCATACGGGCGGGAACCGAACCATAGACCTGGAGAGTGGGACGTCGCACCGCCGGGGGCGGACTCTGCCCGGAACCTCCCGGATTCGCCGGTATCACGTGGTGTGCAACGCTTCCACCGGCCGCCCGTTCACGCTTCCCGGCGCCTTGTGCGGTCTTGCTCGCCCGGGGACGTCCCTGCCCCGTGCACGGCCGTCGGGCGGCCGCGGCCCGCCCCTCACACCCGAGGAAGCGATTCGGCTTCGATGCCGCCCTCGATGGCGAGGATGCGGTGGAGCCTGGTGGCGACCAGCAGGCGCTGCATCTGGGGCGGCACGCCGCGCAGCACCAGCCTGCGGTTGACGCGGCCGGCCCGGCGGTGTGCGCCCATGATCACGCCGAGGCCGGTGGCGTCCCAGGAATCCAGCTCGGTCAGGTCCAGCACCAGATCACCCCGACCGGAGTCGACGGCGGTGTGCAGGGCCGTACGGGCGTCCGCCGCGCTGCGGACGTCGAGGCGGCCCTCGACGACCAGCTCGGCGTGGTCGCCCCTGATGTGCATATGCGCTCCCCTGTGTCATGGGTTCATGCATGGACGTCTACAGATCTGACTGCCTCTCATGCGGCGAAGTTGCCGCCTGTAAGCGAACCGATACCGAATTCACCCCACAGGGTGACCCCATCGGGCGCATGGCCCTGACGCGGCATCAGTGCTCGTAGAAGCCCTGCCCACTCTTGCGGCCGATATCGCCCGCATCGACCATCCGACGCATGATCTCCGGCGGCGCGAACTTCTCGTCCTGGGACTCGGTGTAGATGTTGTCGGTGGCGTGCATCAGGATGTCGATACCGGTCAGGTCGGCGGTGGCCAGCGGCCCCATCGCATGGCCGAAGCCCAACTTGCAGGCGGTGTCGATGTCCTCGGCGCTGGCCACGCCCGATTCGTAGAGCTTGGCGGCCTCGACGACCAGCGCGGAGATCAGCCGGGTGGTCACAAAGCCCGCCACGTCGCGGTTGACGACGACGCAGGTCTTGCCGACGGACTCGGCGAACGCCCGTGCCGTGGCGAGGGTTTCGTCGCTGGTCTTGTAGCCGCGCACCAGCTCGCACAGCTGCATCATCGGCACCGGCGAGAAGAAGTGCGTCCCCACGACCCGCTCGGGGCGGGAGGTGGCCGCGGCGATCTTGGTGATCGGGATCGCCGAGGTGTTGGAGGCCAGCACCGCCTCGTCCTTGACGAGCTTGTCCAGCGTCTGGAAGATCTCGCGCTTGACGTCGATGCGCTCGAAGACGGCCTCGACGACGATGTCGGCGTCGGCGGTGGCGTCCAGGTCGGTCGTGGTGGTGATGCGGGCCAGCGCCTGCTCGGCGTCGGCCGCCGCCAGCTTGCCCTTGGCGACGAACTTCTCGTACGAGGCCTCGATTCCGCCCTTGCCCCGGGCCAGCGCCCCGTCCGTCACATCGCGGAGGACCACGTCCCAGCCCGCCTGGGCGGACACCTGCGCGATACCGGAACCCATCAGTCCGGCGCCGATGACGGCCAGCTTCTTTGCCACTGCTGTCCCCTCACACCCTGTGCATTTGAAAGCCTGTCGGTCTTCGGGTGACGTTAGCGGTCGTTGGCGATCCTTTGGGGGGTTAGAGATGCGCGTCACGTCTCGTATCGCGGACATCACACACCGGACGGGAAAGGGTTCCGGTCAGTCGTCCGCCCGTACGGCGTAGTTGAGGACCCGCTCGCTCAGCAGCTCCTCCATCTCGTCCAGCAGGACGAGGGCCTCGCGGGAGACCTCGGCGGGCTTACGGCCGGCGAGCATCTCCTGAACGATGACGGTCATCAAGGTCTGGTGCAGCCAGCCGATCTGGCCCGCCATCAGACCGGGCATCGGGTCGCCGTCCGGGGCGCCGGTCTCCTGCCGGAGCGTGGCCTCCAGGTCCTCGTACTGCTGCCGCTGCAGGTACCACAGGCGGGCCTGCAGGGAAGCCGACCCGTGGACGACCTTCATGAAGCGGTCATACCCCTCGATCAGCCCCACCTTGGGCGAGACGCTCACCACCTCCTCGCGCAGCTCGCGCAGCACCGCGGCGGCGGCCGACTCCCCCGCGGGCCGGGCCCGCACGAACCGCGACAGCCGGTCGATCAGCCCCTTGCTCCGGTCGAGGAAGAGGTCCTCCTTGGCGGGGAAGTAGTTGTACACGGTGTTGACGGAGACCTCCGCGGCCTCGGCGATCTCCGCGATGGTCACCGCGTCGAACCCGCGCTCCATGAAGAGTCCGGTGGCCACGTCCGAGATGTACTGCCGGGTCTGCCGCTTCTTCCGCTCCCTGAGCCCCTCTGCCATGCCCTCAGCCTACCTATCGCTGGCCTCACTGAAATTTTGGGGACATTGCAATTTTTAAGTCCCTCTGTTTTTCTGTGGGCATGCCAGTCATCAGCACGTCCGGACTCGCCCGGACCTTCGCCACCAAACACGGCCCCGTCGAAGCCGTACGCGGCATCGACCTCACCGCCGAGCGCGGCGAGATCCTCGGCTTCCTCGGCCCCAACGGCGCCGGCAAGACCACCACCCTGCGGATGCTCACGACCCTGCTGACGCCCACCGGCGGCTCCGCGACCGTCGCCGGCTGCGACCTGGCCGGCGACCCGGCGGGGGTACGCCGGGCATCCGGATACGTCGCCCAGTCCGGCGGCGTCGACCCGCATGTCTCGGTACGCGAGGAGCTGTTCACCCAGGCCCGCCTCTACCGCCTCGGCAAGGCCGAGGCCCTCGCCCGCACCGAGGAACTGGCCGCCGATCTGGGCCTCGCCGGTCTGCTCGACCGCAGGACCGCCACCCTGTCGGGCGGCCAGCGGCGCCGGCTGGACATCGCGATGGGACTCGCCCACCGCCCCCAGGTGCTGTTCCTGGACGAGCCGACCACCGGGCTCGACCCGGGCAGCCGCGCCGACCTGTGGGAGCTGGTCCGCCGGATCCGCGCCGAGCACGGCACCACCGTCTTCCTGACCACCCACTACCTGGACGAGGCCGATGCGCTCGCCGACCGCCTGGTGATCGTCGACAAGGGCGTGGTGGTCGCGGAGGGCACACCTGACGCCCTCAAACGCGCCCACGCCGGCTCCCCCGACGCCTCCCTCCAGGACGCGTTCCTCGCCCTCACCGGCCGCGGTGCCGCCTCCCGGGACACCGCCCCGATCGCCGTCTGACCGCCCCGATCGCCTCCAGGAGCACGCACCCATGTCTTCCCTGCTGTCCGACATCGCGCTGATCTTCGGGCGCTACGCCCGCCAGACGCTGCGCTCCCGACTCCAGATGCTCTTCGGAGTGCTGATGCCGCTGCTGTACCTGCTCTTCTTCGGCCCGCTGCTGACCGGGCTGCCGCTCTCCTCCAGCGGCAGCTCCTGGCAGGTGCTGGTCCCCGGCCTGCTGCTGCAACTCGCCCTGTTCGGCGCCTCGTTCTGTGGTTTCGGCCTGATCGTCGAGAAGCAGTACGGGGTGGTGGAGCGGATGCGGGTGACGCCGGTGAGCCGGCTGGCGCTGCTGCTGGGGCGGGTGCTGCGGGATGCCGCGCTCTTCGTCTTCCAGGCCGTGCTGCTGGTGCTGGCCGCCCTGGCCATGGGGCTGCGCGCGCCGCTGCCCGGCATCCTCGTCGGCTTCGCCTTCGTGGCCGTGCTGACCGTCGCACTCGCCTCGCTGTCCTACGCGCTGGCGCTGAAGGTGGCCACCCCGCAGGGGTTCGGGCCGGTCATCAACGCCGTCACCATGCCGTCGATGCTGCTCTCCGGGCTGATGCTGCCGATGACGCTGGGGCCCAAGTGGCTCGATGTGCTCTCGCACTTCATGCCGTTCCGCTACCTCGTGGACGCGGTACGGGCCGCGTTCGTCGGCGCGTACGCCTCCTCGGCCCTGCTCCACGGCGTCCTGGTGGCGCTCGCCTTCGCCGCGCTGTCCGTGACCTTGTGCACCCGGGCCTTCCGCAGGGCCGCGGCGTAGGCTCGCTCCCATGGTGAATCTGACGCGCATCTACACCCGCACCGGGGACAAGGGCACCACCGCCCTCGGCGATATGAGCCGTACCGCCAAGACCGATTCGCGGATCGCGGCGTACGCGGACGCCAACGAGGCCAATGCGGCGATCGGCGTGGCGCTGGCGCTCGGTTCGCTGCCGGAGGAGGTCGCCGCGGTGCTGCTGCGGGTGCAGAACGACCTCTTCGACGTCGGCGCGGATCTGTCGACCCCGGTGGTGGAGAACCCCGAGTTCCCGCCGCTGCGCGTCGAACAGAGCTATGTCGACAAGCTGGAGGCCGACTGCGACCGCTTCCTGGCCGAGCTGGAGAAGCTGCGCAGCTTCATCCTCCCCGGCGGTACGGCCGGGGCGGCGCTGCTGCACCAGGCCTGCACGGTCGTCCGCCGCGCCGAGCGCTCCACCTGGGCGGCCTTCGAGGAACACGGCCCCACCATGAACCCGCTGACCGCCACCTACCTCAACCGCCTCTCCGACCTCCTGTTCATCCTGGCCCGTACGGCCAACAAGGAGGTCGGGGACGTGCTCTGGGTACCGGGCGGCGAGCGCTGAGGACGCCCCCGGCACGGCGGTGCCCTCAGCGCAGCGTCTTCTGCGGCGACCGGTCCGCCCCCTCCGGGGCGGCGGGCCGGTTCGGGTCCTTCTTCTGCCAGACGAAGTAGCTGACCGCGATCACGCCGTGGATGATCAGGATCTTCATCGACGTGCCCTGCCAGCCGCGCAGCGAGACGGTGTCGCCGTCCTCGCCGACGTACCAGATCGCGAGCTGCAGCAGCGCGACCGAGACGGCGACCCACAGCACCGTACGCAGCCACAGCTTCGCCTCGTGCTTGGCGAAGTCCATGCCGTAGCGCTTGACCGGCGCCGGGCCGCCCGCGAAGCGGTGGGAGACATGGCTGTCGACCCACTTGATCGTGTAGTGGCCGTAGGCGACGGTGTAGCCGATATAGAGGGCGGCCAGACCGTGTTTCCAGTCGGCGGACGCGCCGTTCTTCAGGTCGATCGCGGTGACGATCAGCAGCACCAGCTCCAGCACCGGCTCCATCAGCAGCACTGCCGCTCCGGTACGCGGCATCTTCGCCAGATAGCGCAGCGCCAGCCCGGCCACCAGCAGCACCCAGAAGCCGACCTCACAGGCGATGATCAGCGCGACGACCACGGCTGTCTCCTTTCAGGGCCCTCCGTCGAACACCTCAAGCCTTCCAGCGGCCGCCGCCCGGGACGTCGTCGCATGCGACGATCCGCGACTGCATCTTTCGATGTAGCGCGCGGTGTGCGGGGATGACCCGGACGTGGAGGCAGCGGACCCCGGCGCCGTGTTTGATGGAGGTCGGCACCACGCTGGTGCGGGCAGCGCTGCCCGCCGCGGAGGAGGAAGAGCAACGATGACAGGCGCCGACGCGCAACCGATACGGGTTCTCGTCGCCGAGGACCAGTCCGCCGTACGGGCCGGGCTGGTGCTCATCCTGCGCTCCGCCCCCGACATCGAGGTGGTCGGGGAGGCGGAGGACGGCGAGGAGGCGCTGCGGCTCGCCCGCGAGCTGCGCCCCGCCCTCGTCCTCATGGACATCCAGATGCCCCGCCTGGACGGGGTCTCCGCGACCCGTCAGGTGGTCGCCGAGAAGCTGGCGGACGTCCTGGTGCTGACCACCTTCGACCTGGACGAGTATGTCTTCGGGGCGCTGCGGGCGGGGGCCGCCGGCTTTCTGCTCAAGGACAGCGACGCGGCCGCGCTGCTGACCGCGGTGCGCACGGTGGCGTCCGGCGAGGGGCTGATCGCGCCGGCGGTGACCCGGCGCCTGATCGCGGAGTTCGCCAGCCCCCGTACGGCGGCGCGGCCCGCCCGCGAGGGCGCGGCGCCCGATCCGGCGGTGCTGGACGCGCTGACGCCGCGCGAGCGGCAGGTGCTGGGGTGCCTGGGGCGGGGTCTGTCGAACGCCGATATCGCGTTACGGCTGGCCATGGCGGAGGCCACCGTGAAGACCCACGTCAGCCGCCTGCTGGCGAAGCTGGATCTGCGCAGCCGGGTACAAGCGGCCGTGCTGGCACAGGAGTTGGGGGTGGATGGCCCGTAGGGGGCGGCCGAACAGATTCCGTAGGGGATGCGAGGGCCCCCTGCGGGGCCACAACGCGGAGGTGCCAAGGGGTATTCCCGGGGCAGGCGGGATCAGGCCACGTTGACTCGTTGTCCTGGCGGCGCCGCCTCCAGCCACGCCAGGAAGCCGGTGAGCGCGTCCTCGCTCATCGCCAGTTCCAGACGGGTGCCGCGGTGCCGGCACGCCAGCACGATGGAGTCGGAGAGCAGCGCCAGCTCCTCCTCGCCCTGGGGGGTGCGCCGCTCCAGGACCTCGATGGCGGAGCGCTCCAGGAGACGGCGGGGCCGGGGTGCGTACGAGAACACCCGGAACCACTCGATCCGGTCACCGTTGTAGCGCGCCACGCCGTAGATCCAGCCCTTGCCGCTGGGCTCGTTCTCCGGCACGTTCCAGCGCAGGCTGCAGTCGAAGGTGCCTCCGGACCGCTGGATGAGCCGCCGCCGCAGTCCGAAGACGAACAGTCCCAGCAGCACCAGTGCCACGACCGCGCCGCTCACAAGCAGAGCGAGGACCATCTCGACCGACCTCCTCGCCTCGATGGGGGTACCCCCCGGACGGAGCCCGGGAGAGGGAAACGCACCTGCATTGCCTCAGCCGCGGGCCGCTCCGGAGAAATTCCGGGCAGCCCGCGGCTGAGGATCGATCTCGTCGGCGACGGGGCTCAGTGAACGCCCGCCACCGCACGCAGCCGGACATCGGCGCGACGCTCGGCGGCCGCGTCAGCGTCCGACTTCGCTCGCTCCAGGGCCCGCTCCGCGCGCTGGACATCGATCTCGTCCGACAGCTCGGCCACCTCTGCGAGCAGGGACAGCTTGTTGTCGGCGAACGAGATGAAGCCGCCGTGCACAGCGGCGACGACGGTGCCGTCCCCGCTCTCGCCGGTCGTACGAATCGTCACCGGGCCCGACTGCAGCACGCCGAGCAGCGGCTGATGTCCGGGCATGACGCCGATGTCGCCCGACGAGGTGCGCGCGACGACCAGGCTGGCCTCGCCGGACCAGACCTGACGGTCCGCGGCGACCAACTCGACGTGCAGCTCAGCCACGATGGCTCCTCGGGTCTCCACCTGCCTGGTTCGGCAGATGTTGGGTCAAATACTAGTGGTCGTACGGGCCGGGGGCGGCCAGGGCCGCCCCCGGGGCCGCGCCGGGGTCAGGAGACGCCCAGCTCCTTGGCATTGGCCTTGAGGTCCTCGATGCCGCCGCACATGAAGAACGCCTGCTCGGGGAAGTGGTCGTAGTCACCGTCCGCGATCGCGTTGAACGCGGCGATGGACTCGTCCAGCGGCACGTCCGAGCCGTCGACACCGGTGAACTGCTTCGCCACGTGGGTGTTCTGCGACAGGAACCGCTCGATACGACGGGCGCGGTGGACGGTGAGCTTGTCCTCCTCGCCCAGCTCGTCGATACCCAGAATCGCGATGATGTCCTGGAGGTCCTTGTACTTCTGCAGGATCGTCTTGACGCGCGAGGCGCAGTCGTAGTGGTCCTGCGAGATGTAGCGGGGGTCCAGGATCCGGGACGTCGAGTCCAGCGGGTCCACCGCCGGGTAGATGCCCTTCTCCGAGATCGGGCGCGACAGAACGGTGGTCGCGTCCAGGTGGGCGAAGGTGGTGGCCGGCGCCGGGTCGGTCAGGTCGTCCGCGGGGACGTAGATCGCCTGCATCGAGGTGATCGAGTGACCGCGGGTCGAGGTGATGCGCTCCTGCAGCAGACCCATCTCGTCCGCCAGGTTCGGCTGGTAACCCACCGCGGACGGCATACGGCCGAGCAGCGTGGAGACCTCGGAACCCGCCTGGGTGTAGCGGAAGATGTTGTCGATGAAGAAGAGCACGTCCTGCTTCTGCACATCGCGGAAGTACTCCGCCATGGTCAGACCGGCCAGGGCGACGCGCAGACGGGTGCCCGGCGGCTCGTCCATCTGACCGAAGACCAGCGCGGTCTTGTCGATGACGCCGGAGTCCGTCATTTCCTCGATGAGGTCGTTGCCCTCACGGGTGCGCTCGCCGACACCGGCGAACACCGACACACCGTCGTGGTTGTTGGCCACGCGGTAGATCATTTCCTGGATCAGAACGGTCTTGCCGACACCGGCACCACCGAACAGACCGATCTTGCCGCCCTTGACGTACGGGGTCAGCAGGTCGATGACCTTGACGCCGGTCTCGAACATCTCGGTCTTGGACTCGAGCTGGTCGAACGACGGGGCCTTGCGGTGGATGGGCCAGCGCTCGGTGACCTCGGAAGCGGCCTCCGGCTTGTTCAGGATCTCACCGAGGGTGTTGAACACCTTGCCCTTGGTGATGTCGCCGACCGGGACGGTGATCCCGGCGCCGGTGTCGGTCACCGGGGCCTGGCGGACCAGGCCGTCGGTGGGCTGCATGGAGATCGCACGGACCAGGCCCTCGCCCAGGTGCTGGGCGACTTCGAGGGTCAGGATCTTCTTGGCCCCGGCCTCGGCCGGGTCGGCGACCTCGACCTTCAGGGCGTTGTAGATCTCCGGCATCGCGTCGACGGGGAACTCCACGTCGACGACCGGGCCGATGACGCGGGCGACGCGGCCCGTCGCCGCGGCCGTCTCAACAGTGGTGGTCATAGTTGTCAGTCACTCCCCGCGGTCGCGTCGGCCAGTGCGCTCGCGCCACCGACGATCTCGCTGATTTCCTGGGTGATTTCGGCCTGGCGGGCCGCGTTGGCAAGCCGCGAGAGCGACTTGATGAGCTCATCTGCATTGTCGGTCGCCGACTTCATCGCACGCCGGGTGGCGGCGTGCTTGGAGGCGGCGGCCTGCAGCAGAGCGTTGTAGATCCGCGACTCGACGTACCGCGGCAGCAGGGCGTCGAGGACGTCCTCGGCCGACGGCTCGAAGTCGAAGAGCGGAAGGATCTCGCCCTTGGACGTCTCCGCCGACTCCTTGGCCGCCTTGTCGAGGGACAGCGGCAGCAGCCGGTCGTCGAGCGCCGTCTGCGTCATCATCGAGATGAACTCGGTGTAGACGATGTGGAGTTCGTCCACGCCGCCCTCGGCGGTGTCCTTCTGGACGGCCTCGATCAGCGGTGCGGCGATCGCCTTGGCGTCCGCGTACGACGGGCTGTCGGTGAAGCCGGTCCACGACTCCACGACCTTGCGCTCGCGGAAGCTGTAGTACGACACCCCCTTGCGCCCGACGATGTACGCGTCGACCTCCTTGCCCTCCGCCTTGAGCCGCTCGGTGAGCTGCTCCGCGGCCTTGATGACGTTGGAGGAGTAGCCGCCGGCCAGACCGCGGTCGCTCGTGATGAGCAGCAGCGCGGCCCGGGTCGGCTTCTCCGCCTCGGTCGTCAGCGGGTGCTGGGTGTTCGAGCCCGTGGCAACCGCTGTCACCGCGCGGGTCAGTTCACTCGCGTACGGCGTCGACGACGCCACCTGGCGCTGCGCCTTGACGACGCGCGAGGCGGCGATCATCTCCATCGCCTTGGTGATCTTCTTGGTCGCGGTGACGGAGCGGATGCGACGCTTGTAGACCCGGAGCTTGGCTCCCATGGATCAGGTCCCTTCCGTCGTCACTTGCTGGTGCCGGCCTGGGCGTCCTCGCCGAGCAGCTTGCCGTCCGAGGTCTCGAACTGCCGCTTGAAGCCGTCGACGGCCTCGGAGATCGCTCCGATGGTGTCGTCGGACATCTTGGCGCCCTCGCGGATGCTGGTCAGCAGGTCCTTCTTCTCCCGGCGGAGGTGGTCCAGGAGCTCCCGCTCGAAGCGGCGGATGTCCTCGACGGGGACATCGTCCATCTTGCCGTTGGTGCCGGCCCAGATGGAGACGACCTGGTCCTCGGTCGCGTACGGGGAGTACTGCGGCTGCTTGAGGAGCTCGGTCATGCGCTTACCGCGCTCCAGCTGCGCCTTGGAGGCCGCGTCCAGGTCGGAACCGAAGGCGGCGAACGCCTCCAGCTCGCGGTACTGGGCGAGGTCCACGCGAAGCCGGCCGGAGACCTGGCGCATCGCCTTGTGCTGCGCGCTGCCACCGACACGGGAGACGGAGATACCGACGTTCAGCGCCGGGCGCTGACCCGCGTTGAACAGGTCCGACTCCAGGAAGCACTGGCCGTCGGTGATGGAGATGACGTTGGTCGGGATGAACGCCGACACGTCGTTCGCCTTGGTCTCGACGATCGGGAGGCCCGTCATCGAACCGGCGCCCAGCTCGTCGGAGAGCTTGGCGCAGCGCTCCAGCAGACGCGAGTGCAGGTAGAAGACGTCACCCGGGTAGGCCTCACGGCCCGGCGGGCGGCGCAGCAGCAGGGACACGGCGCGGTAGGCGTCGGCCTGCTTCGAGAGGTCGTCGAAGATGATCAGGACGTGCTTGCCCTGGTACATCCAGTGCTGGCCGATGGCCGAGCCGGTGTAGGGCGCCAGGTACTTGAAGCCCGCCGGGTCGGACGCCGGGGCGGCGACGATGGTGGTGTACTCCAGGGCGCCGGCCTCCTCCAGCGCACCGCGCACGGACGCGATGGTGGAGCCCTTCTGGCCGATGGCGACGTAGATGCAGCGGACCTGCTTCTTCGGGTCGCCCGAGCGCCAGTTGTCGCGCTGGTTGATGATCGTGTCGACGGCCAGGGCGGTCTTGCCGGTCTGGCGGTCGCCGATGATCAGCTGACGCTGGCCGCGGCCGATCGGCACCATCGAGTCGACGGCCTTGTAGCCGGTCTCCATGGGCTCGTGGACCGACTTACGGACCATGACGCCCGGGGCCTGCAGCTCCAGGGCGCGGCGGCCCTCGGACTCGATCTCGCCGAGGCCGTCGATCGGGTTGCCCAGCGGGTCGACGACGCGGCCGAGGTAGCCCTCGCCCACGGCGACCGAGAGCACCTCACCGGTGCGCTGCACCGGCTGGCCCTCCTCGATACCGCCGAACTCGCCGAGGACGATCGCACCGATCTCGCGCTCTTCCAGGTTCAGCGCAAGACCGAGCGTGCCGTCCTCGAACTTCAGCAGCTCGTTCGCCATCGCCGAGGGAAGGCCCTCGACCTTCGCGATGCCGTCTCCGGCCTCGCTTACCGTGCCGACCTCCTCGCGCGAGGCCGCGTCCGGCTTGTACGCCTGGACGAAGTTCTCCAGCGCGTCCCGGATCTCCTCCGGCCGGATCGTGAGCTCCGCCATCTGGGTTCCCTGCTCTCCTTGTTGGGCCCGAAGTTACTTGCGGGGGTCTGGGGGATGTCCCCAGGGGGTTTCCGCTTACGGCCCAACTCGGGCCGCCGTCATGCTTGTGCTGGTCCCCGGGGCTTCTCCGGACCGCAGCCGGACCTCTCGGTCCGGCCGGCTGGCCCGGCGCTGACCGCCGGTTGTGCAGCTCTTGAGTTGGTGTGGCCGGGTCAGCCGGCCATCCGCCGGGCCGCCTCGTCGAGGCGCTCCGCGATGCTGCCGTTGATGACCTCGTCGCCGATCCGGACCTGGACGCCACCGAGGACCTCGGGGTCCACGTCGAGGTTCAGGTGGATCTGCCGGCCGTACAGCGAGGCCAGGGAGGCGCTCAGACGCTCCCGCTGCCCTTCACTGAGGGGCACCGCGGAGGTGACCACCGCGACCATCCGGTCCCGGCGGCTCGCCGCCAGCTTGGAGAGGGCGTCGAGCCCCGCTTCCAGGCTACGGCCCCGCGGCTGTACGACAAGACGGATCACGATCCGCTCGGTGACCGGGTTGGCCCGGCCGCCCAGCAGCGAACGCACCAGCTCCGTCTTGGCCGTGCCCGACGCGTTCTGGTCGGTCAGCGCCCGGCGCAGCTCGCCGTTGGAGCTGACGATCCGGCCGAACCGGAACAGCTCGTCCTCGACGTCGTCGAGCGCGCCAGCCCGCTGGGCCGCGACGAGGTCGGCGCTGTAGCCCAGCTCCTCGAGCGCGTCCGTCAGGTCACGCGAGCGCGACCAGCGGGCGCGGACCATGCCGGTGACCAGGTCGAGGGCCGGGCCGCCGACCTGGCTGCCGAGCAGCCGTCCGGCCAGTTCGGCCCGCGCCTCGCCGGCCTGCGCCGGGTCGGTCAGGACCCGACGCAGCGACACCTCGCGGTCGAGCAGAGCGGTGACGGCAGCCAGCTCCTCGGCGAGCTTCGCCGCGTCGACGGAAGCGTCGTCCGTCAGCGCGTTGAACTGCTCGCGTGCGGAGGCGAGTGCCTCGCGGCTCGCTCCGTTCATCGGCCGGCCTCAGCCTTCGTCGTGTCCGACGCCGCCTGGGCCTCGAGCTCGTCGAGGAAGCGGTCGATGGTCCGGCTCTGCCGGGCGTGGTCCTCCAGGGACTCGCCGACGAGCTTGCCCGCCAGCTCGGTGGCGAGCTGGCCCACGTCCTGGCGCAGGGCCTGCGCGGCCGCCTTACGGTCCGCCTCGATCTGGGCGTGACCGGCAGCGATGATCTCCTCACGCTGCCGCTGGCCCTCGGCGCGCATCTCAGCAATGAGAGTCGCACCCTGCTCCTGCGCCTCCTGGCGCAGGCGCGCGGCCTCGTGGCGGGCGTCGGCCAGCTGGGCCCGGTAGTCCGCGAGCACCTGCTCGGCCTCGGCCTTGATCGCCTCGGCGTCCTCCATCCGGCCTTCGATCAGCTTCCGCCGCTCGTCCAGAACGTTGTTGATGTTCGGGAGGAGCTTCTTGGCCAGGATGCCGAAGACGATGAAGAAGGCGATCAGGCCGATGACCAGCTCTGGAATCGGCGGGACGAGGGGGTTCTCAGGAACCTCCGCCGCCAGGTTCAGGGCGTTCACATCAGTGCCTTCCGTCTAATTGGATTCGTCGATGTGGTTCGTTTACTTGTAAACGAAGCCCATGACGATGCCGATGAGGGCGAGCGCCTCACAGAAGGCGAAACCCATGATCTGGTTGGTGCGGATCAGGCCGGCGGCCTCGGGCTGGCGGGCCAGGGCCTGGGTGCCGTTACCGAAGATGATGCCGACGCCGACGCCGGGGCCGATGGCGGCCAGGCCGTAACCGACGGAGGCGATGTTGCCGACCAGGGCGGTCTTCGCGGAGTCACCGGCGGCGGCGAGGTTGACCAGTTCCAGAGCAGCGGACATGCCGTTACTTCCTTCTCATTTCACGTACCGGTGGGGGTTGGCCACCGAACAGCTATTGGGCGGGGAGGCGGGAGTGCTCAGTGGTGCTCGGCGAGCGCGCCCTGAACGTAGTTGCAGGCCAGGAGGACGAAGACGTACGCCTGGACGGCCTGGATGAACAGCTCGAACGCCGTCATCACGATGGTCATGATGAACGAGGCGCCGGCGTAGACGAAGCCGATGCCGTTCAGCAGGTACCAGCTGGCGATGGTGAACATCAGGATCAGCAGGTGGCCCGCGAACATGTTGGCGAAGAGCCGGACCGCGTGGGTGAAGGGCCGGATGATCAGGTTCGAGAAGAACTCGATGACCATGAGTAGCGGCAGGACCGCGCCGAGGGACTTGTCATAGCCGGTGATGTTCTTCCAGCCGCCGACGAAGCCGTGCTTCTTGAACGTCAGGTAGACCCACAGGACGTAGACCATCAGGGCGAGGCCGGCGGGGAACGCGATGACCGAGGTCACCGGGAAGGCCATGACCGGGATGATGGACCAGATGTTCATGATCCACACGAAGAAGAACAGCGAGACCATGAAGGGGACGTACTTCTCGCCCTCCTTCTTGCCCAGCGCGTCATAGACGAGCCCGCGGCGCACGAAGTCGTAGCCCGCCTCGGCGACCATCTGCAGCTTTCCGGGGACCACCTTCGCCTTGCCGAATGCGGCCCAGAAGAATCCCACAACGACGACGGTGCTGAGCAGGGCCAGCAGCATCGGCTTGTTGAACTCGTAGCCGCCGATCGTGAAGAGCGGCTGGAAGACGAAGTTATGAAGCCCGGGGGCATCGAAGCCGCACCCGGAAAAGATGTGGCAGTCGGTCTCGAAGGCGAGCATCGTTTCAGCACTCACCGCGAGCTCCTTCGGCGTGGCGCATGGGTACGGCAACCTCGTTGTGTCGGCGCGGCGTTGAGCCACGGAGCGGCACTGGACTGGTCTTACGGATTAGGGGGCGGCTGGCAGGCGCTGGGCCGGGCCGGATCACAGGCATCGGCCGCGAGAACTGCGTGTTCCATTCCGTGGAACCCGGGAGCTCAGCCGCCTGCGCCAACTGTGCCGCAGTTGGCACCGGACGATAGCAGGCCCGCCTGAGGGCATTTATCTCGGCCCTACGCGTCACGTCGGCGACCCCGCCGTCTCCGCCTTCTTCGGCTCGGCGGAGTCGGGATCCACGTACAGAATCTTTGCCTTCATATGACCGCGGGTCTGCGCCGCGATCCAGACAAGAACGGTGCCGAGCAGGGTGAACGCGAACGCCTTGGTGTCGAAGAGCGTGGTGTCCTTGAAGACGATCAGGAAGACCAGCACGAACAGGATCTGCGTCGTGTAGAGCAGCAGCCCCATCATCTGGAACAGCTGCGGGAGGTTCTTCGCGGTCTTCTGCAGGACGACCAGGCCGGTCCCCATCACGAGCATCACCAGCACCGTGCCGACGACAGCGCCGATCGCCCCCTGCGCGCCTGCGACCACCGCGCTCACGGCAACGGCGAGGACGCCGATGGCGAGCGTGGGCACAACGGCGTGGAGGAGTAGTCGGGCGTCATTCGACTGCATGGCGGCGCTCCGGCAAAGGGTGGGGGTGGTGTCGTCAGGGACGAGCGTAGACCCGGCCTGAGGCGGAACCTGAGGCCAAGGACCGTCGCACTACGGCTCTTCGGCTCTGCCGCCGGGTTTCGTGAACGGTATCACAAACTATTTGATGAGGTCTTTACCTGGTTCGTGTGGACCCTGTCACACCTGAGCGTGAACGTGCGCGTTGGTGCACTGACGGCCAGCTTTTTGTCTGGTATGGGGTCAACAAGCCCGATTTTCGATCCCCGTTCGGGCGACCGGAGCTCGGGATCAGCGGTGACTGCCCGCCCTGCGGCGGTCCACGAAGCGTGACCGGTCGCCGATCGCGGTGGCGCCGTGGATGCCCGCGGGGACCGGTTCGCGCCCCTCCTCGGGCGCATCGGCGCACTCGCCGCCGTCCGCCGCGACGGGTGCCGCCGCCGTACGGGTGACCCGGCGGTAGCGGGGCGGAACCATCCACTCCGCCCAGCGCGGGGCCCGCGGGGTGAAGCGCGGCAGCAGGAGCAGCACCAGACCCACCGCGCTCAGCAGCACGATGCCCAGCACGATCCACATGCTGGCGTTGTTCGCCGAGTACGCCACCGCGCCGAACGCGATCAGCGCCGACCAGAAGTACATGATCAGCACGGCCCGGCTGTGCGAGTGGCCGATCTCCAGCAGCCGGTGGTGCAGGTGCCCGCGGTCGGCGGCGAACGGCGACTGGCCCTTCCACGTACGGCGCACGATCGCCAGGATCAGGTCGGCGACCGGCACCGCGATGACCGTCAGCGGCAGCAGCAGCGGGATGTAGACCGGCACCATCGCGTGGGTGGCCTCGCGCAGACCGCCCGCCTTCAGGTTGAGCAGGTCCGGGTCGACCTGGCCGGTCACCGAGACCGCACCGGCCGCCATGACCAGGCCGATCAGCATCGATCCCGAGTCGCCCATGAAGATCCGCGCCGGGTGCATGTTGTGCGGCAGGAAGCCCAGGCACATGCCCATCAGAACGACCGAGAACAGCGTTGCGGGCGCGGCCGCCTCAATGCCGTATCCGAACCACATCCGGTACGCGTACATGAAGAACGCCGCGGCGGCGATGCACACCATGCCGGAGGCCAGACCGTCCAGGCCGTCGACGAAGTTCACCGCGTTGATGGTGATCACGACCAGTGCGACGGTCAGCAGCGTGCCCTGCATCGGCGTCAGCGAGACCGTCCCGACACCGGGGATCGGAATCCACAGGATCGTCAGGCCCTGGAGGACCATCACACCCGCGGCGATCATCTGGCCGCCCAGCTTGACCAGCGCGTCGACGCCCCACTTGTCGTCCAGCACGCCGAGGATCCAGATCAGCGCGGCACCCGACAGCAGCGCCCGCGGCTCGTCGGAGTTCGCGAAGACGCTCTTGAGGTTGCTCAGGTGCGAGGCGACCAGCAGACCGGCGCACAGTCCGCCGAACATCGCGATGCCGCCGAGCCGCGGTGTCGGCTCACGGTGCACATCGCGCGCGCGGATCTCCGGCATCGCACCGGCCGCGATCGCGAACTTCCGTACCGGCCCGGTCAGCAGGTAGGTCACCGCGGCCGTGACGCACAGCGTCAGCAGGTATTCACGCACGGGCTGCCCCATTGGTATAGCTGGCCATCACAGCCCCACACCCTATGCGTGTCCGCCCCCCGGCCGTGAATACAGGAGAGGACGCATCGCGTCAGCAGACGGTTCCCGCCATCATCCGTGATCGGGATAAGGCGGAAAGGCCCGGACCAATGCGACGGTCCCGGAGCGGGCCGCGCCGTCCTCCCGCAGCGCCTGCGCGATCAGCTCCGCGACCTGCGGCATCTCGGCCTCGCCCATGCCCTGCGTCGTCACCGCCGCGGTGCCCAGCCGCAGCCCGGCCGGGCGGGCCGCGGCCGCGTCGGCGCAGGGCAGCGCGCAGGTGTCCAGCACGATCCCGGCGGCCGCCAGCCGGCCCCGGGCGGTGCGCGCGTCCAGCCCGAGGGGCGTGGGGTCGGCGGTGATCAGATGGGTGTCGGTACCGCCGGTGGTGATCGCCAGGCCCTGCCCGTCCAGCGCCTGGGCGAGCACCCGGGCATTGGCGGTCACCTGATGGGCGTACGCGGCGAAGGCGGGCGTGGCGGCCTCCGCGAAGGCGACGGCCTTGGCGGCGATCGCGTTCATCTGTGCACCCCCTTGAGTGAAGGGGAACACCGCCCGGTCGATCCGCTCGGCCAGCTGCGCCCCGCACAGGATCAGCCCGCCGCGCGGCCCGCGCAGCACCTTGTGTGTGGTGCCGCACACGACGTGCGCGTACGGGACGGGGCTGGGCGCCGCTCCCCCGGCGATCAGCCCGAGCGGATGCGCGACGTCCGCGATCAGATACGCGCCGGTCTCGTCGGCGATGTCGCGGAAGGCGGCGTAGTCGATGTGCCGGGGGTACGAGATCGAGCCGCAGACGATCGCCTTGGGCCGGCAGGCGCGGGCCAGCTCGCGGATCGCCGCGTAGTCCAGCAGCCCGCTCTCCTCGTCGACGCCGTAGCCCACGAAGTCGAACCAGCGGCCGGAGAAGTTGGCGGGCGAGCCGTGGGTGAGGTGCCCGCCGTGCGGCAGGGACAGGGCCAGGACGGTGTCTCCCGGGCGCAGCAGCGCGGCGTAGGCGGCCAGTACGGCCGAAGACCCGGAGTGGGACTGGACGTTGGCGTGTTCGGCGCCGAAAAGGGCCTTGGCGCGCTCCACCGCGATCCGCTCGGCGAGGTCGACGATCTCGCAGCCGCCGTGGTGCCGGGCGCCCGGATAGCCCTCGGCGTACTTGTTGCCCAGCGGGGAGCCGAGGGCGGCGAGGACGGCCGGCGAGGTGAAGTTCTCCGCGGCGATCAGCTGCAGCCCGTCGCTCTGCCGGGCGCTCTCGCCGAGCAGTACGCCGGCGATCTCGGGGTCCTGGCGCAGCAGCGCGGCGAAGTCCGGCGCCCCGGCCGGGTGGGTCACCCCCTCCCGGGCGGCGGCCCGGGCCCGCTCCTCGACGCTCCCGGTCCCGCCGGCCCCGGGGCCGGCGGCGGGCTCGGCGGCCGGAGCACTGCCGGCCGGGGACTCGCTGCGGGGTGACGCGGTGGTAGCGGGCATCGCTGACTCCCGGGCCTCGTACGGGGACGTAGTCCCAATGTAGGCGCGGCACGGCGATCGGGCGCGGTGTGCGCTCCGCCGCGCGAGCGCGTCGTTCCCGCGCGCCCTTAGGCCCGCGCCGGGACGCCCGTCAGCGCGGTGACGACCGGGTCCAGCGCCTGGTTGATCTCGTCGCCGATGGAGCGGAAGAAGGTGATGGGGGCGCCGTAGGGGTCGTAGACCTCGTCGGACTCCGGGTTGGGCGCCAGCAGCCAGCCGCGCAGCGCCGCGGCGGCGCCGACCAGCGCCCGGGCCCGCTCGACCAGCCCGCCGTCCGGCAGGTCCGGATCGGGCTCGGGCAGCGTGGCGGGGTCTATGGCCCGCACCAGCCGGTTGAACTCCTTGAGCGTGAAGGTGCGCAGCCCCGCGGAGTGGCCCATCGAGATGACCTGCGCGCGGTGGTCGCGGGTGGCGGTGAGCACCAGGTCGGCGCGGATGACGTGCTCGTCGAGCAGCTCCCGGCCGATGAAGCCGGCCGGGTCCGCGCCGTAGTCGGCCAGCACCGTGGCGGCGTGCGCCTCCATCGGGGCGCCTTCGTGGCCCCAGGTGCCGGCGCTCTCCACGACCAGGCCGCCGCTGTGCGCGCCGCCGAGCCGCAGCTCCAGGGCATGGCGGTGCAGCCGCTCGGTGATCGGCGAGCGGCAGACGTTGCCGGTGCTGACGTGGAGGATCCGGAAGAGGGGTGCGGGGGGTACCGGAGGGTGGGTGTCGCCGCCTGGTCCCGCTATGCCACGCCCCAGGGGCGCCATCAATTGGCCACCTCGAGCTCGGGTACCACCTTGCGCAGCTCCTCCGCGCTGATCGCGCCCTCGCGCAGCAGCACCGGGACCTTGCCGGTGACGTCGACGATCGAGGACGGCACGGCGGCGGGCGTCGGGCCGCCGTCGAGGTAGACGGAGACCGAGTCGCCCAGCATCTCCTGTGCGGCGTCGCAGTCCTGCGGGGACGGGTGGCCGGTGAGGTTGGCGCTGGAGACGGCCATCGGACCGAAGTCGGTGAGCAGCTCGATCGCGACGGGGTGCAGCGGCATCCGTACGGCGACCGTGCCGCGGGTCTCGCCCAGGTCCCAGGTCAGCGACGGCTGGTGCTTGGCGACCAGCGTGAGCGCACCGGGCCAGAAGGCGTCGACCAGCTCCCAGGCCTGCTCGGAGAAGTCGGTGACCAGCCCGTGCAGGGTGTTGGGGGACCCGACGAGGACCGGGGAGGGCATTCCGCGGCCGCGGCCCTTGGCCTCCAGCAGGTCGCCGACGGCCTCGGCGCTGAAGGCGTCCGCGCCGATCCCGTACACGGTGTCGGTCGGCAGCACGACCAGCTCACCGCGGCGGACGGCCGAGGCGGCTTCGCGCAGACCGGTCGCGCGGTCCGCGGCGTCGCTGCAGTCGTATCGCCGTGCCATTACGGGACCTCCTCGTGCGGAACGAATACATCGGATGCATCGGCTGCATCGGGCGTCAGGGCAAGGCGCGTCATGGCGTCGCCCGGCGCGCGGTGGCGAAACGGGGCCTGTTGTTGAGGTCGGGGTGGTCGGCCGCGTCGGCCCAGCCCCGCTCCTCGGTGAAGATCCACGGCACTTGTCCGCCCTGGGTGTCGGCGTGCTCGATGACGACCACGCCACCGGGCCGCAGCAGGCGGTGTGCGGTCCGCTCGATGCCGCGGATGGTGTCCAGGCCGTCCTGGCCCGAGAACAGCGCCAGCTCCGGGTCGTGGTCGCGGGCCTCGGGTGCGACGTACTCCCACTCGGTCAGCGGGATGTACGGCGGGTTGGAGACGACCAGGTCGACCTGCCCGTCCAGTTCGGGAAGCGCGGTCAGCGCGTCGCCGTGATGGAGAACGACGCGGGACCCCTCGACGTTCTTGCGGGCGTACTCCAGGGCGTCCTCGGACAGCTCCACGGCGTGCACCCGCGAGCGCGGCACCTCCTGCGCGAGCGCCAGGGCGATCGCCCCGGAGCCGGTGCACAGGTCGACGATCAGCGGCTCGACGACGTCCATGGCGCGTACCGCGTCTATCGCCCAGCCGACCACCGACTCGGTCTCCGGCCGGGGCACGAACACACCGGGGCCGACGTGGAGTTCGAGGTAGCGGAAGAACGCCCGGCCGGTGATGTGCTGGAGCGGCTCACGGGCCTCGCGGCGGGCGATCGCCTCCCAGTAACGGGCGTCGAAGTCCGCGTCGGGAACCGTGTGGAGCTGGCTGCGCTTGACGCCGTGCACATGCGCGGCGAGCTCCTCGGCGTCGAAGCGCGGTGAGGGCACGCCGGCGTCGGCCAGCCGCTGGGTGGCCTGCGCCACCTCGGCGAGCAGCAGAGACCGGGGGCCCGGCCCGCGGCGGGGCCGCTGGGGGTCGCTGTGCCCCCCGGGGGAGTGCTGCACTGGGGTCCTCCAGCCGGTACGTGCAGGGTCTTGCGGGTGGTGCCGCTCTTACTGGGCGGCGGCGAGCTTGGCCGCCGAGTCGGCGTCGACGCACGCCTGGATGACCGGGTCGAGCTCGCCGTCGAGCACCTGGTCCAAGTTGTACGCCTTGAAGCCGACGCGGTGGTCGGAGATGCGGTTTTCCGGGAAGTTGTACGTACGGATGCGCTCGGAGCGGTCGACCGTACGGACCTGGCTGCGCCGGGCGTCCGAGGCCTCGCGCTCGGCCTCCTCCTGGGCGGCGGCCAGCAGCCGGGAGCGCAGGATGCGCATGGCCTGCTCCTTGTTCTGGAGCTGGCTCTTCTCGTTCTGGCAGGAGACCACGATGCCGGTGGGCAGGTGGGTGATGCGCACCGCGGAGTCGGTGGTGTTGACGGACTGGCCGCCGGGCCCCGAGGAGCGGTAGACGTCGATCCGCAGGTCGTTGGCGATGATCTCGACCTCGACCTCCTCGGCCTCGGGCGTGACCAGCACGCCGGCGGCGGAGGTGTGGATCCGGCCCTGCGACTCGGTGGCGGGCACCCGCTGGACGCGGTGCACCCCGCCCTCGTACTTCAGCCGCGCCCACACGCCCTGTCCGGGCTCGGTGGCGCCGCCCCCGCCCTTGGTCTTCACGGCGACCTGGACGTCCTTGTAGCCGCCGAGGTCGGACTCGTTGGCATCGAGGATCTCGGTCTTCCAGCCGACCCGCTCGGCGTAGCGCAGATACATCCGCAGCAGATCGCCGGCGAACAGCGCGGACTCCTCGCCGCCCTCGCCGGCCTTGACCTCGAGGATGACGTCCTTGTCGTCGCTGGGGTCGCGCGGGACGAGCAGCAGCCGCAGCTTCTCGGTCAGCTCTTCGCGGCGGGCGTCGAGCTCCTTGACCTCGTCGGCGAAGTCGGGGTCGTCCTGGCTGAGTTCCCGCGCGGTCTCGATGTCCTCGCCGGTCTGCTTCCAGTCGCGGTACGTCGCGATGATCGGGGTCAGCTCGGCATAGCGCTTGTTGAGCCGCATGGCCTCGCGCTGGTCGGCGTGGACCGCGGGGTCGGCCAGCCGCTTCTCGAGATCGGCGTGCTCGCCGATCAGTTCTTCGACCGCCTCGAACATCGTGGGTTCCTCTGCTGCTGACTGTGTCTGCCCGGGGGCGCTGTGCACTGCCGCTGGGCGGCGGGCCGGACCCCGGCCGGGCGACGGGAGGCCTGGAACGACGAAACAAAGGCGCCGGTCCGGTCACCCCAGGACAGGGGCGACCGGGAACCGGCGCCTTGAGAGTCGCTACTTCTTGGCAGCGGCGGCCTTGCCGAAGCGGGCCTCGAAGCGGGCCACACGACCGCCCGTGTCCATGATCTTCTGCTTGCCGGTGTAGAACGGGTGGCACTCGGAGCAGACGTCGGCGCGGATGCTGCCGCCGGCGACGGTGCTGCGGGTGGTGAAGGACGCGCCACAGGTGCAGCTGACCTGGGTCTCGACGTACTCCGGGTGGATGTCGCGCTTCAAGGGATTCTCCTAGGTTCGGGAGTGCACCGGGTCGTGTCGCGGGTTACGTCACGTGAACCGGGGCCGACGGTCCAGTCTGCCAGGACTAGCCGTATCTCCCAAAACCGGGGTACGCGTCCGGCTATTCCCGGGCGGCTCCCGGAGCCCTGCCAGGCCCCGCGGCCGCCTCTTGCGGCTACTTCACGTAGCTGGCCGTCCCGCCCTTGTCACCGGCCGAGCCCTTGATCGCCGACTTGGGGACGTCCCGGTCCTGCCGCAGCGCGTCCCAGACCTGCTTGCCCTGCTTGGCCAGCGGCACCACGCGGTCCGGGTTGGCGGTGTCGTACGCCACCGGCAGCGTCATCATGTCGATCTTGTCCGACCCGATGGAGCCCAGGCTCTTGGCCAGCCCGGTCAGCTCGCCGACCGAGTTGAGGTCGGTGTCGGTGGTGATGGCCCGGGTCGCGGTGTCGGCGACGTCGTAGAGCTTGGCGGGGCTGGTGAGCAGGCCGATGGACTTGATCTGGTTCATCAGGGCCTTGATGAACGTCTGCTGCAGCTGGATGCGGCCCAGGTCGCTGCCGTCGCCGCCGGGCACGCCGTGCCGGGTGCGGACCAGGCCGAGCGACTGCTCGCCGTCGAGGGTGTGCTTGCCGGGCGGCAGGTGCAGATGGCTGCTGTTGTCGTCGATCGCCTTGCTGGTGGTGATGTCCACGCCGCCCAGCGCGTCGATGAGCTTCTTGAAGCCGGTGAAGTCGACCTCGATGAAGTGGTCCATCCGGATACCGCTGATCGACTCGACGGTCTTGACGGCACAGGCCGGGCCGCCGACCTCGAACGCGGTGTTGAACATCGCCCGCTGCTCACCGGGGACGTCCTTGCCGTTCTTGGTGCAGACGGGCCGCTCGATCAGGGTGTCGCGGGGGATGCTGACGACGCTGGCCTTCTTGTGGCCCTTGTAGACGTGCACGACCATCGCGGTGTCGGAGCGCGCGCCGCCCTCGTCCCTGCCGTAGTCGCCGTTCTTGCCGGCGCGGGAGTCGGACCCCATGACGAGGATGTCCATCGAGCCGTCGTCGACGTTCTTGGGCCGGTCGCGGCCGAGGGCGGCGTTGATGTCGACGCCCTTGAGGTTGCCGTTGAGCTTGAAGTAGACGTAACCGAGTCCGGCGCCACCGAGCAGTACGGCGCTGACCAGCGCGCACAGGGTGATGGTCAGTACTCGGCGGCGCCGGCTGGGCGCCTTGCGCCGGCGGCCCGTGGCACGTATGCCGCGAGCCCGGCTTTCGGCCGTCGCGGTCCCGCTGCTGTCCGCCATCTGCTCCTCAGTCCTTGGTCGCTCGGCTGGATCGTGACCTGCTCCTCGCCGCCGCCGTGAGCGTGCCGTCACGGCTCGTTGCTCCTTGTCAGACGGGAGGCCGACGGGAAGGGTTGCACAGCGAGTGATGAGCGAATTCTTAGAAAACCGCCGGAGCGATCACGGACCGGGCGCGAGGGCCTCCCCTCTCACCTGCTCTTTCGTCCTGGTTTCGGCCATGGCTGAAACGTTGCGTCGCGGGGGGATCTGTGCGGAAGGTCTCAGCCGGGGCGGCCGTACGGCCCCCGGGGCGCGGCGCGGCTCACAGATCACCGGCCGCGGTGACGCCGTACGGGGCACCCAGCACACAGCCCCCCTCACCCGTATGGGCGAGGGGGGCTGTGGCTACGGCGCCGGGGCGTCAGTCGTTGCCGTTGCCCGTGGTCGGCGTCGTCTTCTGGATCTGCAGCAGGAACTCCGCGTTGGACTTGGTCTGCTTCATCTTGTCCAGCAGCAGCTCGATGGCCTGCTGCTGGTCCAGGGCGTGCAGCACCCGGCGCAGCTTCCAGACGATGGCCAGCTCGTCGCTGCCCATCAGAATCTCTTCCTTACGGGTGCCGGACGCGTCCACGTCCACCGCCGGGAAGATGCGCTTGTCGGCGAGCTTGCGGTCGAGCTTGAGCTCCATGTTGCCGGTGCCCTTGAACTCCTCGAAGATCACCTCGTCCATCCGCGAGCCGGTCTCGACCAGCGCGGTGGCCAGGATGGTCAGCGAGCCGCCGTCCTCGATGTTGCGCGCGGCGCCGAAGAACTTCTTCGGCGGGTAGAGCGCGGTGGAGTCGACACCACCGGACAGGATGCGGCCCGAGGCCGGGGCGGCGAGGTTGTACGCACGGCCCAGACGGGTGATCGAGTCCAGCAGGACGACGACGTCGTGGCCCAGCTCCACCAGGCGCTTGGCACGCTCGATGGCGAGCTCGGCGACGGTGGTGTGGTCCTCGGCCGGGCGGTCGAAGGTCGAGGAGATGACCTCGCCCTTGACCGACCGCTGCATGTCGGTGACCTCTTCGGGACGCTCGTCCACGAGGACGACCATCAGGTGGCACTCGGGGTTGTTGCGGGTGATCGCGTTGGCGATCGCCTGCATGATCATGGTCTTGCCGGTCTTCGGCGGCGCCACGATCAGACCGCGCTGGCCCTTGCCGATCGGCGAGACCAGGTCGATGATCCGGGTCGTCAGCGCGCCCGCCTCGCCCTCCAGGCGCAGCCGCTCCTGCGGGTAAAGGGGCGTCAGCTTCCCGAACTCCGGCCGTCCGCGGCCCTGTTCGGGGGCCACACTGTTGACCGTGTCGAGCCGGACCAGCGCGTTGAACTTCTCGCGCCGCTCGCCGTCCTTGGGCTGCCGGACCGCGCCGGTGACGTGGTCGCCCTTGCGCAGGCCGTTCTTGCGGACCTGGGCGAGCGAGACATAGACGTCGTTCGGGCCCGGCAGGTAGCCGGAGGTCCGGATGAACGCGTAGTTGTCGAGGATGTCGAGGATGCCCGCGACCGGGATCAGGACGTCGTCCTCGGACACCTGCGGCTCGTTGCCGAATTCCTCGCGGCCACCGCGGCGGCCACGGCGGTCGCGGTAGCGGCCGCGACGGCCCCGGCGGCCACCCTCGAAGTCGTCGTCGTCATCCCGGCGGTCCCGCTGGCGCTGGCCGCCCTGACCGCCCTGGCCACCGTCGCCGGCGTCGCCCTTGCGGCCGCGGTCGCCGCGGTCGCGGTCGCGGTCGCCGCGGTCGCGCTGACGCCGCTCGCCGCGGTCGCCCTTCTGGCCGCGGTCCTGGCGGTCACCGCGCTCCTGCCGCTCGCCGGCCTTGCCGGGCCGGCCCTCGCCGGTCTCCTGCGGGGCCACCGCGGTCTCGGTCCTGGCGTCCGTCTTGGTCTCGGTCTTCACCTCGACCTTGGTCTCGGTCTTGACGTCGCCCGCGGTCTCGGGGCTGCCCGCGGCGGCGGTGGCGCGGCGCCGGCGGCGCTCACCGGCCGGCTGCTCGAGCAGGGCGGTGCCCCCCTCCGGCTGGCCCGGGATCTCGATCTGCTGCTGGGCGCCGGCCTTGTCCGCGGCCTTGTCGGCCTTGGCGCCCCGCTCGGCCTTGTCCGCCTTGGCGGCGGCCGGCTCGGCGGCGTCCTCGCCGGTGCGGGCCTTGGAGGTCGTACGGCGCTTGGGCTTGGTCTCGGCGGGCGCGTCGGCCTTGGCCGCGGCGCCGGAGCCCCCGGCCTGCCTCTCCTTGATGACCTCGATCAGCTGGCTCTTGCGCATCCGCGCGGTGCCCTTGATACCGAGGCCGGAGGCGACCTGCTGCAGCTCTGCCAGGACCATGCCGTCAAGGCCGGTGCCGGAACGGCGGCGCCGCGTGGTGGCAGGCGCGGCGGGAGCGTCCGTGGCGGGCGTGGTGGCACTGCCATCGGTGCGCGCGCCCATCAGATCGGTGGTGTCGCTCACGAAGGGTCCTTCCCTGGAGCGGGCGTCGGCCTGTCTGGCTCGGCGACCGGTTGTGCTGTCCGGCTGGGTCCTTAGGTCTTGCGGACCGGGCCGGGGCGGTGGTCCCGCCGGAAGTGGCGGAGAGATCAGTTCATTGGTTCCGGCGCGATGAGATGCAGAGTGACCCATGTCGTCACGCCGATTCCGGAGCAAGCTCGCTTCAGCTCAGGCAACTGCTCCAAGCAGTCTGGGAGGCTCCCGGAAGAAAGGTGGTCCCGAATGGGGACACGAAGCACAGCGCCACTGCGGCGTCTCGTACTCACTTGAGGTTAACACTACCGGATCCAACAAACATTCCCCCTCTCCAAGACCGGCAATCGTCGATCACCCGGCGAGCGGCAGCACGCAGGTCCCTGCCGCGTCGAGGGTCAGCCGGTTGGCCGCCCACCCCTCTCCCGCCAGCGCCGCGACCTTCTCGGCCGCCGCGTCCTCGACCAGTGCGAGCACCGTGGGGCCCGCACCGGACACGACCGCGGGGACGCCGTCCGCGCGCAGTCGGTTCACCAGGGCCACGCTCTCCGGCATCGCGGGGGCGCGGTACTCCTGGTGAAGTCGGTCCTCGGTCGCGGCGAGCAGCAGCTCGGGGCGCCTGGTCAGGGCCTCGACGAGCAGTGCGGCGCGGCCGGCGTTGGCCGCGGCGTCCACATGCGGGACGGTGCGCGGCAGCAGTCCGCGGGCGGTCTCGGTGAGCACCGGCTTACCGGGCACGAAGACCACCGGAACGATGGAATCGGCGGGATCCATCCGGATCGCCCGCGCGGTTCCGGTGTCCATCCAGGCGAGCGTGAAGCCGCCGAGCAGACAGGCGGCGACGTTGTCGGGGTGGCCCTCGATCTCGGTGGCCAGCTCCAGCAGCGCGGTGTCGTCGAGCTTCTGCTCGCCGCCTATGGTCACGGCGCGGGCGGCGACGATGCCCGCGCAGATGGCGGCCGAGGAGGAGCCCAGGCCGC
This sequence comes from Streptomyces sp. NPDC002446, assembly GCF_053595675.1. Lineage (NCBI taxonomy): Bacteria > Bacillati > Actinomycetota > Actinomycetes > Kitasatosporales > Streptomycetaceae > Streptomyces > Streptomyces sp. NPDC002446. The sequence continues at coordinate 52,164 of NZ_JBSFYC010000010.1, forward strand.
GGCCGTGCGGAATGCGGTTGGCGCAGACGATTTCCAGGCCGCGCGGCTGGCCGCCGAGCAGTTCGAAGGCGGTGCGCATCGACCGTACGAGCAGGTGGCTCTCGTCACGCGGCAGGGTGTCGGCGCCCTCACCTGCGATGTCGATGTGCAGCCCGGAGTCGGCGACGCGCACGACGACATCGTCGTACAGGCCCAGGGAAAGACCCAGGGCATCGAAGCCGGGACCGAGATTGGCGCTGGTAGCGGGGGTGCGCACCCGGACGGCGGCGGCGCGGAACGCGGGACCGGCCATCGCTCGATGACTCTCCTTGATTGATGCTGCGGTACTGCCCCGGAGCGCCGCGGCACCGAGGCGCCCGGCCGGCTCATGGGGTCTGTTCTGACCTGCCCTGCACACCACTGCGTTATGCCGTGGGGAGGGGAGTTGGCTGCCAGCCTATCGAAGGAAGGTTCTGTCGCGACATAGGGCGCACAGGAGGCGCATGATGCGTGTCGCGCACCTTCCTGCGCCCCGACGCTGCCCTCGCCGGGCTTTGCAGCCTTTGCACTGTTTGCTGTGCGGGTGGTGACGGGGTGCTCGGCACCCCGTCACCGTATGCCGTACGCGCAGGTCAGCGCCGTACGGCGGGGGCCTACGCGAGGCCGAGGCGCTCGGCCGCGGCGTCCGCGTCGATCGGGACCGTCACCGGCTGCGGCGCTCCGGCCACCGCCCAGTCCGGGTCCTTGAGGCCGTTGCCGGTGACCGTGCAGACGATGCGCTGGCCGGGGTCGACCTTGCCCTGCTCGGCGGCCTTGAGCAGACCGGCCACCGACGCGGCCGAGGCGGGCTCCACGAAGACGCCCTCCTGTGCGGCCAACAGGCGGTAAGCGGCGAGGATTTGACGGTCGGTCACCTCGTCGATGAGACCGCCGGACTCCTCCCGCGCGCGCTCCGCGTACGCCCACGAGGCGGGGTTGCCGATGCGGATCGCGGTGGCGATGGTGTGCGGGTCCTTGACGACCTCGCCGCGCACGATCGGCGCACTGCCGGAGGCCTGGAAGCCCCACATGCGCGGGGTGCGGGTGGCGATGCCGTCGGCGGCGTACTCCTGGTAGCCCTTCCAGTACGCCGTGATGTTGCCGGCGTTGCCGACGGGCAGCACATGGATGTCGGGCGCGTCGTCGAGCATGTCGACGATTTCGAAGGCGGCGGTCTTCTGGCCCTCGATCCGCACCGGGTTGACGGAGTTCACAAGTGCGACCGGGTAGTTGTCGGACAGGCCCCGGGCCAGCGTGAGGCAGTCGTCGAAATTGCCGTCGATCTGCAGGATCTTCGCGCCGTGCACCAGCGCCTGGCCCATCTTGCCGAGCGCGATCTTGCCCTGCGGGACGAGCACCGCGCAGACCATCCCGGCCCGGACCGCGTAGGCGGCGGCCGAGGCGGAGGTGTTGCCGGTGGAGGCACAGATGACGGCCTTGGCGCCCTCCTCCTTGGCGCGCGTGATGGCCATCGTCATGCCACGGTCCTTGAAGGAGCCGGTGGGGTTGGCGCCCTCGACCTTGAGGTGAACCTCACAGCCGGTCCGCTCGGAGAGCACCTGGGCCGGTACGAGGGGGGTGCCGCCCTCCCGGAGGGTGACGACCTCGGTCGTGTCGCTGACCGGAAGCCGGTCACGGTATTCCTCGATGATTCCGCGCCACTGACGGCTCGCGGTGGAATTGGCAGACATGGGTTCCTTTACTCCCCTTCGACCCGCATGATGCTGGCGACACCGCGGACGGTGTCCAGCTCGCGCAGCGCCCCGACGGTCGACGACAGTGCCGCGTCGGCCGCCCGGTGGGTGACGACGACGAGGGAGGCCTCGCCGTCCTTGCCCTGCTGACGGACCGTATCGATCGATACGCCGTGCTCGGCGAAGACCGTCGCGACCTGCGCAAGAACGCCGGGCTTGTCGGCCACGTCGAGACTGATGTGGTAGCGCGTGACGACCTCGCCCATGGGGCTGACCGGCAGCGCCGTGTAGGCCGACTCGCCCGGTCCGGTGGCACCGGCGAGCTTGTTGCGGCAGACCGCGACGAGGTCGCCGAGGACCGCGGAGGCGGTCGGCGAACCGCCCGCACCCGGGCCGTAGAACATCAGCTGACCGGCCGCGTCGGCCTCGACGAAGACCGCGTTGTAGGCCTCGCGGACGGAGGCGAGCGGATGCGTCAGCGGAATCATCGCGGGGTGCACCCGCGCGGTGACCGAGGCCCCGTCGGCGGCCCGCTCGCAGATGGCCAGCAGCTTGACCGTGCAGCCCATCCGCTTGGCGGAGGCGATATCGGCCGCGGTGACCTCGGTCAGGCCCTCGCGGTGCACATCGTCGATGGTCACCCGGGTGTGGAAGGCGATACCGGCCAGGATCGCGGCCTTGGCCGCGGCGTCGAACCCCTCGACATCGGCGGTCGGGTCGGCCTCGGCGTACCCCAGCGCGGTCGCCTCGTCGAGCGCCTCGCTGTAGCCGGCCCCCGTCGAATCCATCTTGTCGAGGATGAAGTTGGTGGTGCCGTTGACGATGCCGAGGACGCGGTTGACCTTGTCACCGGCGAGCGACTCGCGCAGCGGCCGCACCAGCGGGATGGCGCCCGCGACGGCGGCCTCGTAGTACAGGTCCGCGCCGTTGGCCTCGGCCGCCGCATGGAGCGCAGCGCCGTCGGCGGCGACCAGCGCCTTGTTCGCCGACACCACGCTCGCGCCGTGCTCGAACGCGGTGGTGATCAGCGTCCGGGCGGGCTCGATCCCGCCGATGACCTCGATGACGACGTCGATGTCGCCGCGTTTGACGAGCGCGGTGGCGTCGGTGGTGACCAGCTCGGCCGGGACGCCGTCGCGCACCTTGTCCGGGCGGCGTACGGCGATCCCGGCGAGCTCCACGGGCGCGCCGATGCGAGCCGTGAGGTCGTCCGCGTGCGTCGTCATGATGCGCGCCACCTCTGAGCCGACAACACCACAGCCCAGGAGCGCCACCTTCAGCGGACGCGTACGCATCATTCGACCTCTGCTTCTCATCGATCAGCGATTCTCAGCTTGCTCATGCACCAGTCTCACGCACCGGACGCCAGATTCCGCCTGTCGTCCGGATGCCGAGACATTTATTTCATCCGGGGCCGGTGCCCGGCGATCCGGCCCTACCCGACATCCAGCCGCAGGAGATCTTCCTCCGTCTCACGCCGGACGATCACCCTGGCCTCGCCGTTCCCGACGGCCACGACGGGGGGCCGCAGCGCGTGGTTGTAGTTGCTCGCCATGGACCGGCAGTACGCACCGGTGGCCGGCACCGCGAGCAGGTCGCCGGGCGCGACGTCGGCCGGCAGGAACGCGTCCCGCACGACGATGTCCCCGCTCTCGCAGTGCTTGCCGACCACGCGCGAGAGCATCGGCTCGGCGTCGGACGTCCGCGACACCAGCGCGACGCTGTACTCCGCGTCGTAGAGCGCGGTGCGGATGTTGTCCGACATCCCGCCGTCCACGGACACATACGTCCGCAGCCCCTCAAGCTCCTTGACCGTGCCGACCTCGTACAGCGTGAAGGCCGTCGGCCCCACGATGGCCCGCCCCGGCTCGACCGACAGGCGCGGTACCGCGAGCCCCGCGGCCCGGCACTCCTTGCCGACGATCTCGCGCAGCGCCCTGGCGATCTCCTGCGGCTCACGCGGATCGTCGTCCGAGGTGTAGGCGATGCCGAGGCCGCCGCCGAGGTCGATCTCGGGCAGTTCGACGCCGTGCTCGTCGCGTACGTCGGTCAGCAGCTGCACCACGCGACGGGCGGACACCTCGAAGCCCGCCATGTCGAAGATCTGCGACCCGATGTGGCTGTGGATGCCGATGAGTTCCAGGCCGTCCAGCTTGAGGGCGCGGCGCACGGCCTCGGCGGCCTGTCCGCCGGCCAGCGCGATGCCGAACTTCTGGTCCTCGTGGGCGGTCGCGATGAACTCGTGCGTGTGCGCCTCGACACCGACCGTGACCCGGATCTGCACGCGCTGGCGCTTGCCGAGCTTCTCGGCGATGTGCGCGACCCGCACGATCTCCTGGAAGGAGTCGAGCACGATCCGCCCGACGCCGGCCTCGACGGCCCGGGTGATCTCCTCGGTGCTCTTGTTGTTGCCGTGCAGCGCGATCCGCTCGGCGGGCATCCCCGCCGCCAGCGCCGTCGCCAGCTCGCCGCCGGAGCAGACGTCGAGGTTCAGCCCCTCCTCGTGCAGCCACCGCACGATGGCCCGGGAGAGGAACGCCTTGCCGGCGTAGAAGACGTCGGCGTCCGGCCCGAAGGCGTCCTTCCAGGCCCGGCAGCGCGCCCGGAAGTCGTCCTCGTCCAGGAAGTAGGCCGGCGTGCCGAACTCCTCGGCGAGCGCGGCGACGTCCAGTCCGCCGACGGTGACCACGCCGTCGGCGTTGCGGCGGACCGTACGGGACCAGACGCGCGGGTCAAGGGTGTTGAGATCGGCGGGCGGCCCGGCGTAGTGCCCCTCGGGCAGCACATCGGCGTGCCGGGGCCCTGCGGGATGCGCGGAACGACTCATGGCGTGGAGATCCCCTCAAAATTCGTTCATCAGAGGTGTTCGGGAGCGGAGATGCCGAGCAGGCGCAGGCCGTTGGCGAGCACCGTTCCGGCGGCCTCGGCGAGGGCCAGCCGGGCACGATGCACGGCCAAGGGTTTCTCGTCCCCGACGGGCAGCGGCGCGAAGGCGGCCTGCCATGGGGAGAACGCGTCCGCCGTCGCCTCCAGATGCCGCACCACCCGGTCCGGCGCCCGCAGCCGCGCGGCGGTGTCGACGACGAAGGGGTAGGTGGCCAGGAGCGTGTGCAGCGTCTGCAGTACGGCGGGCCCGTCCGCGGCGCAGGTCGCCGCCGGGGTGCCCACCTCCCCGGGCTCGCTCGTGAACCCCAGCTCGCGCGCGCCGCGCACCAGGGCCCGGCTGCGCGCATGTGCGTACTGCACCCGGAAGCGCGGATTGCTCTCCCGCTGCACGGGACGCTCGGGCACCCGTACCGGATCATGGGCGGCGGGCCGCAGCAGGACCCAGCGGGCCTCGTCGGGGCCCAGACGCCTGATGAGCGCGGCCAGCTCCTCCGGGACGGCGCTCGCCCCGTCGCGCCGGGCCGCCGGACCCGCCGCCGGGCCGCTCCCGGCAGCCGCCTCGATCCGCGCCAGCGCCTCGGCCACGACCACCTCGCGGGCGCCGCCCCCGGCCACGGGACCGGCGGCAGCCCCGCCGTCCCGCGCACTCCGGTCGCCGTACCCGTCGCCCTGGGCCAGCACGTCCCGTACGAGAGCGGCCTGTGCGCCCTCTCCCAGCGTGAAGTTCAAGAAGCCCGGTCCGGCGATCTCGACCCGGGCGATCCCGGCGCTCCCGGCCAGCCGCTTGCGCAGGATCTCGGCGACCTCCCGGGCCGGCCGTCCCGCCGGACCGGCGAGCTGGAGCGCGACATTGGAGGCGTAGTCCCCGCACCCGGGCCGCGGCGGCGGCTGCACGACGATCCGCGCCGGCACGGGCACGGAGAGCTCCTGCTCCTCCACGGCGCCGCGCACGGAGCGCAGGACGGTACGGGAGAGCTCAGCGGGGGTCACGGGACAAGCGTATGGGAGAACCGGGGCATCCATGCGACCCGGTTTCGCCTTGTGGACACTCCCGCGCGGGCCCGGCCGGTCCACCGGCCCCGCTCGGCCGCCACCGGGTCCTCACCCGCCGCCGACGGCGAACCCGGTCTCAGCCGCCGGGGCAGACCACCGGCCCCGCTTCCCCGCCGGCCGCCTCGACCAGGCCCGCCCGGCCCCGGTCGCTCTCCCCGTCCTCGCCCCCGCCGTCCTCCTTGCCCGCGGCGCCCTCGGGCCCGCGCTCCCGCTGCCGCCCCTCGCGCACCAGCTTCCCCACGGTCCGCACCAGCTCGGTCGGCTCGAACGGCTTCGCCAGGAACGCGTCGACCCCGACCGTCTCGCCGTTGTTCACCTCGCCCTGGGTGCACGCGCTGACGATCGCGATCGGGATGTCCCAGGTGCGGGGATCGGAGCGCAGCCGCGCCGCGGTGTGCAGACCGTTGAGCCGCGGCATCACCACGTCGAGGGTCACGACATCGGGTCTTACGTGGTGCACGACATCCAGACATTCGGCACCATCAGACGCGGTCACGACCTCGAAGCCCTCCAGCTCGAGATTGACCCTGATCAACTGCCGGATCACCTTGTTGTCGTCGACAACCAGGATCCGACCGGACAAGCCAGGCACACCATGAGACTAGGTGCCCACCTGCGGCGCCGTCCCGGTTTTGACCACTTCCGCCCCCATGCGGGGGACCTTTCCCGGACCCTCGCCGGCACACCCGCGCGATGCGCTAGACCCCCGCCCCGCCCTCCCGCGCGCTCCCCCCGCACCCTCTCCCGCCTCCCGCGAAACCTGTTCATGAACACCCCATCAGAGCTGGTAGGGTTCTACCCGTCGCCACACAAACGGCGGCAACGCCCCCGTAGCTCAGGGGATAGAGCAACGGCCTCCGGAGCCGTGTGCGCAGGTTCGAATCCTGCCGGGGGCACCTTGTACGAGGTGTCCGAAGACCCCGGCCACAGCGGAGACGCTGAGGCCGGGGTCTTCGCGTATGCGGGGTCACGGGGCGGAACGGTCGGGGCCGCGCAGGCCGGTGCCGGGCGGCGCCGGCCGGGCACCCGGCCCTGGGGCGGGTGCCGGCCGGGGCCGGGCGGGGGCGCGGTCAGCCGTCCAGGCGGACCGGCAGCGACTCGATGCCGTAGACGATCGACAGCTTGCGGAACTCCAGGTCCTCCGGCTTGGCGGCGAGGCGCATGTGCGGGAAGCGGCGGACCAGGGCGGGGTAGGCGGCGCGGAGTTCCATGCGGGCGAGTTCGGCGCCCACGCAGCGGTGGATTCCGTAGCCGAAGGCCAGATGGGAGGGGACGTTGCGCGAGGGGTCGAACTGTTCCATGTCCGGGCCCAGTTTGCCGTCCCGGTCGGAGCCGCTCAGGGAGCACAGCACGACGTCTCCGGATGCGATCTGCACACCGCCGATCTCCAGGTCCTCGCGGGCGAAGCGCGGGAAGGCGACCTGTACGACGGTCAGGTAGCGGAGCAGCTCCTCGACATAGCGGTCGACGACGTCATCGCCGTCGTGGAGGGCCGCGAAGTGCTTCGGGTCCTGGAGCAGGACGAGGGCGCCGAGCGCCAGCATGCTGGCGGTGGTCTCGAAGCCGCCGGTCAGTACGCCGTCGGCCAGGCCCGCCAGTTCCTCGTCGCTGACCGAGTCGCCGTGCTCCTTGACGATCATGCCGAGCAGGCCGTCGCCCGGATTCTCGCGCTGCTTCTTGACGATGTCCCGGAAATAGGAGAGCGACTCGGATATGGCGCCGAAGGATGCGTTCGCACCGCTGAAAAGGTCGAAGCGGGCCGCGCTGAGGCGCTCGAAGTCGGCGCGGTCCTCGTAAGGGACGCCGAGGAGTTCGCAAATGACGAGGGAGGGGATGGGCAGGGCGAAAGCGTGGACGATGTCGACGGGGTCGCCGTTTTTGCCCGCCTCTTCCATGGCGTCGAGGCGCTCCTCGACGATCTCGTGGATGCGCGGGGTGAGCCGGCCGAGGCGGCGCATCGTGAATTCGGGCGTCAGGAGCCGGCGGAGACGGGTGTGCACGGGCGGGTCGGCGAATCCGAGGCCGCCGGGGTTCTGTTCGGCGCCGGCACCGGCCTGGCCGACGAGGTTGGTGAAGTCCGAGCTGAAGGCATTGGCCTTGCCCAGCACGGCCTTGACCTCGTCGTATCCGGTGACCAGCCAGACGTTCGCGGCTATCGGCACCGGAAGCTTGCTGATCGGCTCCCGCTCCCGGACGGCCGCCAGATCGCCCACGGGGTCGAGTCCCTCGCGGCGCAAGGGCATCAGGACGGACTCGGGCAAGAAAGACATTCGAGACAGGTCGAATCCCTTCTTCCTCGTTCTCGCCAGATACATGCGGCCGGCCCAGGCGATGATCCGGGAACGGAGAGTCGTCATGACGCTAATACTGCCTTTCGTCGCGGGGGACGGTCACCCGCACTCGGCGTCCCGAGACGGCCGGGACAGCACGGGACCTCCACTCGGCGTGCACGGGTGTGTCGTACGCCATAGCCCCTCGCTTGCGGTGGTCATGGCGCAGGTCCATGCCATCGACCGGTGTCTTCGGTCGCCCGCATCAGCGTGACGAGCTCGGCCTTCTTCTTTTCGGTCTGGACGAGTTTACAAAGTGCCATTGGCCGCGTTGACGGAACAACCCGGGATACCCCTGGGAGCCCCCCGAGTCACCCCCGGCGCTCCCCCTGGGCATGCCCGGCGCCAGACTCCCGCAGCGGCGAACCAACGGGGCGTCAGCGAAAGCGGGTTGACCGCGGGCCCGGCGGCGCACCCCGCACGTCCGCCCGTCACGCACCGTGACAAGTTGCGGACCCTTCGGAGCCTCTTTAGCGTGAGATGAGTGCGAGGTAGGCGACAGGACGCGGCGCGCGACAGCGGTCCGCAGACACCGACCCGTCCGTCCCGTGACGCCCGGTAACCCCACTCGATTCCACTCCCCCTTTCGCAGGACTCTCCCTTTCGCAGGAGGACGTGCATGTTTCCGAAGCGCATGTTTCCGAGGTCGAAGTCCGGCATTTTCGCCCTGTGCGCCCTTTCCGGGATGCTGGCCGGCTTCCTCATGACAGGACCGGCCACGGCGGCCGGTGCCGACGGCCGCGACGGCGAGGGCAGCAGCACCCCCGTTTACGAGGGCCACGTGGTGGCCAAGGAGGGCCTCGTGGTGCGCACGGGCCCGAGCAAGCACTACCGCGTGGTCGGCTCGAAGCAGTACGGGACAGTCGTCGGGATCGTCTGCCGGGTCAACGGGCAGCGCGTCGAGGGCAACCCCGTCTGGTACAAGCTCAGCGACTCCTCGTACGCCTGGTCCTCGGAGCGCCACATCGTGCACGACGGGGAGGAACCCCGCTGGTGCTGAGGCGGGGCGGGCCCGCGCCGACGCCCCGAACGCCGTATCCGACATAACGGAAATAGCGGCCGCCGCTTGCTACGTTGCCAGACATGACGGCAACGGCAAGGGCGGCCGCCACCGCGCGCCCGGCGGACACTCCCCCACCCTTGCCGCTCCTGCCCAGGCGGCGCGGGGTCGAACTGGCCCTGCTCGTGGGCGCCGTGCTGATCAGCGTGTGCGGCTACGCCGTGGTGGGGCTGGCCAGAGGGCACGCCCTCCCGGGCGGTGCGCTGCGTTACGGCGCCGGTCTCGGCGGACTCGCGCTGCTCGCGCATCTCGCCGTACGCCTTCGCGCCCCCTACGCCGACCCGCTGCTGCTGCCCACCGCCGTGCTGCTCAACGGCCTCGGCCTGGTACTGATCTTCCGGCTCGACCTGGAGACCCCGGCCGACCACGCCGCGCCCACCCAGCTGATGTGGTCGACGGTCGGGGTCATGCTCTGCATCGCCGTGGTGGTGCTGCTGCGCGACCACCGCACGCTGCAGCGGTACGCCTACCGCTGCGCGGCGCTGGCGCTGCTCCTGATGGTCGCGCCGATCCTCTTCCCCGCCGTCAACGGGGCGAAGATCTGGATCCGTATCGCCGGATTTTCCATCCAGCCCGGGGAGTTCGCCAAGGTACTCATCACGGTGTTCTTCGCGGCCTATCTCGCCGCCAACCGCGGCGCGCTGGCACGGGTCGGCCACCGGGTGGCCCGCCTCCAGCTCCCGGCCGGCCGGGTGCTCGGGCCGATCGTCGCGATCTGGCTGGTCAGCGTGGCCGTACTCGTGCTGGAGCGCGATCTGGGCACCTCGCTGCTGTTCTTCGGGATCTTCGTCGTGCTGCTGTACGTGGCGACGGGACGGACCGGCTGGATCGCGGTCGGGCTGCTGCTGGCCGGGATCGGGGCGGCCGCCGTCGGCACGCTGGAGCCGCATGTGCACGGCCGGGTCGAGGACTGGCAGCACCCGTTCACCGGCATCGCGGAGGGCCGGGGGCCGGGCCAGCTCGCCCAGTCGCTCTTCGCGTTCGCCGCCGGCGGGATGCTCGGCACCGGCCTCGGCCAGGGCCACTCGTATCTGATCGGCTTCGCCATGAAGTCCGACTTCATCCTGGCGACGTTCGGCGAGGAGCTGGGGCTGGCCGGGCTGACCGCGCTGTTCCTGCTCTACGCGCTGCTGGTGGCGCGCGGCTACCGGGCGGCGCTGGGGCTGGGCGACCCGTTCGGCAGCCTGCTGGCCGTCGGGCTGGCGGCGCTCCCCGCCCTCCAGGTCTTCGTCATCGCGGGCGGGGTGATGGGGCTGATCCCGCTGACGGGTATGGCCATGCCGTTCCTCGCGCAGGGCGGGTCGTCCGTCGTCACGAACTGGATCATCATCGCGCTGCTGCTGAGGATCAGCGACCGGGCGCGCACGCCCCGGCCGGAGGGGAGCGAGGTGGCGGACGGTAGCGGGAGCTGGGAGGCCGTCCGTTGATCCGCTGCATCCGCCACACCGCCGCGTTCTGTCTGCTGCTCCTGGTCGCGCTGCTGGTCAACGCCGCGCGGGTGCAGGTCTTCGAGGCGGAGCGCTACGGCGCCAGTCCGGCCGACCGGCGGGTGGCGATCGCCCGTTACGCCAAGCCGCGCGGCGCGCTGCTCGTCGACGGCAGGCCCATCTCCGGGTCCCGGGACAGCAGGGGCCGGCTGCGCTACGAGCGCACCTACACCGAGGGGCCGCTGTACGCCCCGGTCACCGGCTACTCCTCGCAGACCTACGGGACCTCGCTGCTGGAGCGGGCCGAGGACGGCATCCTCTCCGGCGCCGACGAGCGGCTCAGCGTCTTCCCCTGGTGGGACCAGCTGACCCGCACCCGCCACCGGGGCGGCGACGTCCACACCACCATCAACCCCCGGATGCAGCGTGCCGCCTTCGCCGGGCTGGGCGGCAAACAGGGCGCGGTGGTCGCCATCGAGCCCCGGACGGGGCGGATCCTGGCGCTGGTGAGCACGCCGTCGTACGAGCCGGGCGAGCTGTCCGGCAACGGCACACCGGTCGGTGACGCCTGGCGCCGGCTGAACGGTGCCGCGCACCGGCCGATGCTCAACCGGGCGCTGCAGCAGACCTATCCGCCCGGCTCCACCTTCAAGGTCGTCACCGCGGCGGCCGCGCTGGAGAGCGGCGCGGTCACCGACATCGACGCCCCCACCGACTCGCCGGATCCCTATCCGCTGCCCGGCAGCTCCGTCCGGCTCGGCAACGCGGCCGAGGACTGCGCCAACGCCCCGCTCAGGTACGCCTTCCGGGCCTCGTGCAACTCCGTCTTCGCGCGGCTGGGCACCGCGGTGGGCCTGCGCGGCATGGCCGATACGGCCCGCCGGTTCGGCTTCAACGACCGGCGGCTGCGGATCCCCTCGCCGGTCGCGCCGAGCACCTTCGACACGCGGATGGACCCCGCGCAGGTCGCGCTCTCCGCCATCGGGCAGTACGACACCGCCGCCACCCCGCTCCAGATGGCGATGGTCTCGGCGGTGGTCGCCAACGGGGGGCAGCTGACGCCGCCGTACCTCGTCGACAAGGTGACCGACGCCGGCGGGGTCACGGTCGCGGCCGGTCCGACCCGGCCCACGCACCAGGTGGTCGGGCCGGCCACCGCGCAGCAGCTCCAGGAGCTGATGATCGACGTCGTCGAGCACGGCAGCGGCCGCCGCGCCGCCGTCAAGGGCCTGACGGTCGGCGGCAAGACGGGCACCGCCCAGCACGGCGAGCACAACGAGGGCACGCCATATGCCTGGTTCATCTCCTGGGCGAGGGAGCGGGACAGCCAGGAGCCGACGGTCGCGGTGGCCGTGGTCGTCGAGGACGCGGCCGCCGATCGCGCGGACATCAGCGGCGGGGGCAGTGCGGCGCCGATCGCCCGTGCGGTGATGGCGGCGGCACGCTGAGCACCCGCGCGGATCCGGCACGAGGGCCCACCGCGCCGCTCCCCGCGTCACGACGACCGCAGGGCTGAGCTCCCCGCGTCACGACAACCGCATGGCCGACGCTCTCCGCGTCACAATGGCCCTATGGCCGACGCTCCCCCGCCCCTCCCGTCCGTGCCGGCGGACCGGGCCCCGCTGCTGTCCCTGGCCGAGGTGGAGGCGCTGGCCCGGCGCGCGCACTCGGGGCAGACCGACAAGGCGGGCCGCCCGTACGCCGAGCATCTGGCGGCGGTCGCGGCGGGCGTGCGCGCACGCGGCGGCAGCGACGAGCAGATCGCCGCGGCCTGGCTGCACGACGCGGTGGAGGACGACGCGCTGAGCCACGAGTGGCTGGCCGGCGCGGCGCTGAGCGAGCCGACCAAGGCGATGATCCTGGCGGTCACCAAGCGGAGGGGCGAGCCGGTCGAGGAGTACACCGCGCGCATCCTGGCCACACCCGGCGCGCTGCTGGTCAAGGAGTCCGACCTCGCACACAACGCCGACCCGGCCCGGCTGGCCGTACTGGACGCACCGACACGGGAACGGCTGACGGCGAAGTACGCCCGGGTACGGGGGCTGTTGGGGCTGGAGTGAGGGCCTGCGTCGTGCCCTAGGGCAGCGGCTCCCGGCGCTCGCGCCATTCCTGCGGAAGCGCCGCCACGCCCGTACGGGCCGCCACCACCCCGCCGGTGATGGCGCAGGTCGTGTCGACATCGCCCAGGCCCGCGGCGGTGGTCCACAGGGCGGACGGGAGGTCGTCGGGGTGCCGGGCCGCGCACCACAGGGCGTACGGGACGGTGTCGTCGGCGCGGATGCGGCGGCCGCTGCCCAGGGCCTCGGCGGCCTCGGCGGGGTCGGTTGCGGGGGGCAGTTCGGCGGCGCGCAGCAGGCCCTGCCGTACCGCCCCGTCCGGGGTACGGGCGGCCACCGTCACGAGGTCCGGGGCCTCGCCCCGCGCGGAGAGGGCCGCCCCCACGGCCACCGCGACCGCGCCCGCGACGCCCTCGGGGTGGGCGTGGGTGACCCGGGCGGAACGTGCCGCCTGCTCGACGACGCGGTCCAGGTCGTCGTGGAACCACGCGCCCAGCGGCGCGACCCTCATCGCCGCGCCGTTGCCGAGGCTGCCCTCGCCGCCGAAGAGGGCGGTGGCCAGCGACTCCCACTCGTCGGGGGACGCACCGACGCGCGGCAGCAGGGCGTGCATACCGGAGCCGTAGCCCCGGCCGGGGTCGGCCTCGTAGGTGGCTGCGAACCGCTGTGCCAACGCCCGCTCCACCACCTCGCCGTGCTCCTCCAGCACCGCGAGCAGATCCAGCGCCATGGCGGTGTCGTCCGTCCAGCACCAGCGCGGATCCGGTGGCGTGCGGCGGTCCGCGATCAGCCGGCGGGATTCGGGTACGGGGCGGAAGAGCGGGAAGAAGCGCTCCCCGAAGGCATCGCCGTACGCCAGCCCTTCGATGCTGGCGCAGGCGGCGGCCCGGCGTCGGTCGTCCATGCCGGGATCCTGCCATGCGGCGCCCGGCCGCCGGGAACCGCCGGGGGCCCGACCCGTCGGGCAGGCCCCGACGCGCCGCTCAGTCCTCCGCCGCCCCCTGCGCGATCGCCTCCGCCACCTCCGCCGTGCGGGCCTGTTCCTCGGCCGCGAAGCGTTCGGCGTCGAGCTTCTCGGCGAGCTCCTCGTCCTGGGCCATCAGCAGGTCGAGGTTGGAGTCGCCCATCTCGAAGACGCCCAGGTCCACATAGGCGCGCTGGAGCCGTTCGCCCCACAGGCCGATGTCCTTCACACAGGGCACGATCCGGCTGAAGAGCAGTTTGCGGAAGAGGTGCAGGAATTCGGAGCGCTCGGTGAATTCCGCGGCCTCTGCGGGGGGAATGCCGAAGTTCTCCAGGACTTCCAGGCCGCGCAGCCGGTCGCGCATCAGGTAGCAGCCCTCGATGACGAATTCCTCGCGTTCGCGCAGTTCGGCGTCGGTGAGCTGCTTGTAGTGGTCGCGCAGGGCCATCCGCCCGAAGGCGACATGGCGCGCCTCGTCCTGCATGACGTAGGCGAGGATCTGCCGGGGCAGCGGCTTGTTGGTGGTGTCGCGGATCATGCCGAAGGCGGCCAGCGCGAGGCCCTCGATCAGCACCTGCATGCCGAGGTAGGGCATGTCCCAGCGGGAGTCCCGCAGGGTGTCGGAGAGCAGTGCCTGGAGGCTGTCGTTGACCGGGTAGAGCATCCCGATCTTTTCCTTCAGAAAGCGGCTGTAGATCTCGGCGTGCCGCGCCTCGTCCATGGTCTGGGTGGCGGAGTAGAACTTCGCGTCGAGGTCGGGAACGGATTCCACGATGCGCGCCGCGCACACCATCGCGCCCTGCTCGCCGTGCAGGAACTGGCTGAACTGCCAGGAGGTGTAGTGCTGGCGCAGGTCCCCGCGGTCCTTCTCGGTCATCTTGTCCCAGTACTTCGTGCCGTACAGGGACATGGACTCGTCCGGTGTGCCGAGCGGGTCCTTGGGGTCGACCTCCAGGTCCCAGTCGATCCGCAGACCGGCGTCCCACTGCTTGTCCTTGCCCTTCTGGTAGAGCGCGAGCAGCCGGTCGCGGCCGTCGTCGTACTCCCAGCTGAAGCGGGCCGCGCCGGAGGCGGGCACCTGCCACAGGGGGTCGCCGGGGTCCTGCACATAGAGATCTCGGGTCGACACGGACGCCTCCTCGGCTCGCCGAACGCCTTGTCCCGGGCGGTGGTTGGCAGGCTCACACGCTTCTTACTGGCGGGTCAATAAGTCGTGCGCGAGGGATTGACTCGCTTACTGACACGCAGTCTCATAAGACCTGGCCGCGAACCGGGCCCGCCAAGACCCCGGTTCGCCGGCCCGGCCCCGACCCCAAGCGAGGTAGCCACCGCCATGACGAGCGCGCCCACCGCAATGACCGTGACGGACACCGAAGTCCTGCGGGACGCCCTCGGCCTGCTCAAGGACCGGGAGCAGGTCGCCGAGCGGCTGCTCGACTCCTCCGCCAGACACTCCTTCGACCCCGATACCGAACTCGACTGGGACGCGCCCCTCGAAGAGGGCAAGTGGTTCTGGCCCCCGGAGCTGGTCTCGCTCTACGACACCCCGCTGTGGAGGCGGATGTCGAGGGAGCGGCAGCAGGACCTCTCCCGGCACGAGGCCGCCTCGCTCGCCTCCCTGGGCATCTGGTTCGAGATCATCCTGATGCAGCTGCTGGTACGGCACATCTACGACAAGCCGGTCACCAGCGCGCATGTCCGCTACGCCCTCACCGAGATAGCCGACGAGTGCCGGCACTCCAAGATGTTCGCCCGCATGATCCAGCACGGCGGGGCGCCCACGTACCCCGTCTCACGCCTCAACCACAACCTCGCCCGGATCCTCAAGACGGTCTCCACCACCCCGGGTTCGTTCGCCTGCACCCTGCTCGGCGAGGAGATCCTGGACTGGATGCAGCGGCTGACCTTCCCGGACGAGCGGGTGCAGACCCTCGTGCGCGGGGTGACCCGGATCCATGTCGTCGAGGAGGCCCGCCATGTCCGCTACGCGCGCGAGGAGCTGCGCCGCCAGATGGTCACCGCACCGCGCTGGGAGCGGGAACTGACCCGTATCAGCTGCGGCGAGGCGGCCCGGGTCTTCTCCGTCGCGTTCGTCAACCCGGACGTCTACGCCAACGTCGGGCTGGACAAACGGGAGGCCGTCGCCCAGGTGAAGGCCAGCGGCCACCGCCGCGAGGTGATGCAGTCCGGCGCCCGGCGGCTGACCGACTTCCTCGACGAGATCGGCGTTCTGCGCGGTGTGGGCCGCAGGTTGTGGCGCAGTTCGGGACTGCTGGCCTGAAGCGCCCGGATCCCTCCGGCGCGACCCGAGCAGGTGTACGAGCCGACCTCCGGGCCGGTTACGCTGCTGTTCATGAACGGCAGCGGCACCGCCCCAGCAGTACCCCGACCCGCCTATCGCAGGCTGAGCGTCGAGCAGCGCCGCAGCCAACTGCTCGCCGCCGCGCTCGGCCTGTTCGCCCAGCGCGCGCCCGAGGACGTCTCGCTGGACGATGTCGCCACCGCCGCCGAGGTCTCCCGGCCGCTCGTCTACCGCTACTTCCCCGGCGGCAAGCAGCAGTTGTACGAGGCCGCGCTGCGCAGTGCGGCCGACATCCTGGAGCGCTGCTTCGCCGAGCCGGAGACCGGGCCGCTCACCCGGCGGCTGTCGCGTGCGCTGGACCGCTATCTGGCGTTCGTCGACGAGCACGACGCCGGGTTCAGCGCGCTGCTCCAGGGCGGCAGCGTCGTGGAGACCTCCCGTACGTCCGCGATCGTGGACGAGGTACGGCGGGCCGCGGCCGACCAGATCCTGCGTCATCTGGGCGAGCCGGAGCCCGGTGTCCGGCTGCGGATGACCGTCCGCATGTGGATCACCGCCGTCGAGGGCGCCTCGCTGATCTGGCTCGACGAGGACAAGCAGCCCGCCCTGGACGAGCTGCGGGACTGGCTGGTGGACCACTTCATCGCGCTGCTGACGGCGAGCGCGTCCCGCGACCCGCAGACCGCGCGGGTGACCCGGGCGGCACTGCGGCTGGAGACCGCCGACGGTCCGGTCGGCGATCTGTCCCGGCGCGTCCTGCCCGTCGTCAGTGACGCCGCGCACCTGCTGTGACCAGCGCTTGTGCGCCGGTGATGGAAGACTGGGGGCGTGCGAAGCGAGAACACCCTCTTCGTCGGCGGGCCCCTGGACGGCAGGGTCCTTCCCGTACTGGTCGGTATGACCGGTCAGCCGCCGAAGACCTATGAGATCCCGGTCCCCAACGACGACGGCCGGCCGCCGACCCTGCACCTCTACCGCCGGGTCCCCGCACGCGTGAGCCGCCTGGGCCTGCCGAGCGGCTGGAAGTACGAGTACGACCCGGAGGGCACGTCGGGGGCACGGGGCCGCAAGTGGCCCTGGAGCCGCTGACGCCGACGCCGCGGCGCCGCGCCCGGGGCACGGCGCCGCGGGCGCGACGGCACGGGGTCAGCCGAGCGACGCGAGGTACGCGCTCGTCTTGTCCGGCTCGTAGAAGAAGTTCTCGAAGTCGGACGGGTCGTTGAAGCCGTTGGCGAAGCGGTCGGCGGCCGCCTGGAGCCCGCCGGCCGCGCCGATGAAGCCCAGGACGTGCTCCGGCGGCGGGGCCAGCATCGCGTTGGTCCACTTGGTGACGTGCTGGGCGGTGTCCCAGTAGCGGTCGAAGGCGGACTGCATCCACTCCTCGTCGAACGGCTCCTCGCCGCGCTCCACGATGGCGGCGAGGTAGGAAGCGGCGCACTTGGAGGCCGAGTTGGAGCCCTGGCCGGTGATCGGGTCGTTGGCGACGACCACGTCGGCGACGCCCAGGACCGCACCGCCGGAGGGGAGCCGCCCGATCGGGTTGCGCACGGTGGGGGCGTAGCGGCCGGCCAGCGTGCCGTTGGCGTCGGTCAGTTCGGCCTTGGTGGCGCGGGCGTACTCCCAGGGCAGGAACTTCTCCATCAGCTCCAGCGTCGTGGCCAGGTGCTCGCCGGGGTCCTTGATGGACTGGAAGACGTCCAGCGGGCCGCCGGGGATGCCCTCCCAGAAGAGGATGTCGGCGCGGCCGGAGGTGGTGAGGGTCGGCATGACGAAGAGCTCGCCGACGCCGGGGACGAGGTTGCAGCGCACCGCGTCGTACTCGGGGTGCTCCGGGCGCGGGCCCAGGCCGTGGACGTAGGAGACCGCGAGCGCGCGCTGCGGGGTGTCGTAGGGGGAGCGCTCCGCGTTCCGGCCGAACATGGACACCAGCTCGCCCTTGCCGGCCGAGACCAGCGTCAGGTCGTAGCGGCTCGCGAAGAAGTCCAGGTCGGAGACGGCCGCACCGTGGATGACGAGCTGGCCGCCGCGCTGCGCGAAGGTCTCCATCCAGCCGGCCATCTTGACCCGCTGGTCGACGGACTGGGCGTAGCCGTCGAGTCTGCCGACCCAGTCGATGGCGCGCTGCGACCCGTCGGGCCCGTCATGGCTGCCGGGCGCGGCGACCGAGACGCCGAGGCCCTCGATGCGCGGGGCCTGGCTATCCCAGAAGTTGATCGCCAGGTCGCGCTCGTGCTGGAGGGCGGTGTCGAACATGCACTGGGTCGACATGACCCGGCCGGAGCGGATCTCGTCGGCGGTGCGGTTGGACATGAGGGTGACCTCGTAGCCCTTGGCCTGGAGGCCGAGGGCGAGCTGGAGACCGGACTGGCCGGCTCCGACGATGAGGATTTTCCGCATGGCGGCACTCTTCTCTGTTACTGCGTGTCCGGGGGTGTGAGGGGTGGGGCTGGGGTGAGGGGTGGGATTGGAGTGGAGGCGTCCCTAGGCGGCCCCTCAGGAGGACGGGCCCCTGAGGAGGACGGGCCCTCAGGAGGACGGGGCCGCGGACGGCGGGCCCGGCTACTCCGGCGCGTCCTCCAGCGCATGGCCGACCAGCGCGAGCAGCGAGGAGACCACCGTGGCCCGCTCGCGCGCGTCCATGATCACGACGGGTACCCGTGCCGGGACGGTGAGCGCCTCGCGGACGTCCTCCACGGCGTACGACTCGGTCCCCTCGAAGTGGTTGACCGCGACGACGTACGGCAGCCCGCAGCTCTCGAAGTAGTCCAGCGCCGGGAAGCAGTCCTCCAGCCGCCGGGTGTCGGCCATCACGACCGCACCGATCGCGCCGCGCACCAGGTCGTCCCACATGAACCAGAACCGCTGCTGTCCGGGCGTGCCGAACAGATACAGCACCAGGTCCTGGTCGAGGGTGATCCGGCCGAAGTCCATGGCGACCGTGGTCGTGGTCTTCTCCGGGGTGGCGCTCAGATCGTCCGTGTCCTCGCTGGCCCGGGTCATCACCGCCTCGGTCTGCAGCGGAGTGATCTCCGAGACCGAGCCGACGAAGGTGGTCTTGCCGACACCGAAGCCGCCGGCCACCACGATCTTGGTGGCGATCGGCGCCCGCGAACGGTCGGTCTGCCAGCCGTGCAGCCCCGCGTCGGCGGCCGGGGCCGCAGGGTCGGCCTGATCCACACCACCGGCGGTCGTCGTCGGCCCGGCCGATATCGTGTCAGAGCCTGTGAAGTCCACCCAGCACCCTTTCGAGCAGCGCGCGGTTCGGCCGGCCGGTGCCGTGCCCGGTGCCGTAAACGCGTATCTTTCCCTGGTCGGCGAGGTCGCTGAGCAGCACGCGGACCACGCCGAGCGGCATCTTGAGGAGCGCGGAGATCTCCGCGACCGAGCGCATCCTGCGGCACAGTTCGACGATCGCGCGCATCTCGGGCATCACCCGCTCGACCCAGCGGCCTTCCGTCGACGCCAGTTCGCGGCGCTCTTCGGGGGCCTCCAGCGCGGCCACGAACGTCTCGACGAGCAGCACATGGCCGAAGCGGGTCCGCCCGCCGGTGAGCGAGTAGGGCCGTACCCGGGCGGGTTTGCGGTCCCCGCCGCGTATGGGAAGTTCGGGCGTCTTGCTCACTGGGCGCTCTCCATCGACTTGCGCAGTTCGCTGCGGAGTTCGGGGGTCAGGACATGGCCGGCCCGGCCGACGAACAGCGCCATGTGGTAGGCGACGACGCTCATGTCGCAGTCCGGGGCGGCGTGCACACCGAGCAGCGAGCCGTCGCTGATCGCCATGACGAACACGCTGCCCTCATCCATCGTGATCATGGTCTGCTTGACGGCCCCGCCGTCCATCAGCTTCGCGGCGCCCTGGGTGAGGCTGGCGAGCCCGGACACGATGGTGGCCAGGTCGGCGCTGGATCCCCTCGGCCCGGCGCCGTCACCCGGCTTCGCCGTCTCCTGCGCCCGGTCCGGGTCGGAGTTCAGCAACAGCAGGCCGTCGGAGGAGACCACCGCGACCGAGCGGATGCCCGGCACCTCGTCGACCAGATTGGTCAGCAGCCAGTGCAGGTTCTGTGCCTGGCTGCTCAGTCCTTTTCCGTGAGCAGTGGTCGCTTGGGCCTTCAATCGCGTGCCTCCTCGGCGATGTCGCTCTCTCCCGGGGCCCCCGCTCCGTCGGTGTCGGTCTGTGGAATGGTCTGTTCCGCCGTACGTTCCGCGATCTCGTCCTCGACCTCGCGGCGGCCGTCGCGCGCCCCCTGCTGGAATCCGCCGAGCCGGCGGCGCAGCGCCTCGGCGTTGGCCGAACCGCCCTTGCGCGGTGCGGCGGGCGCCTGCTGCTGCGCCACGATGTGCGGTGTGCGCTTGGGCAGGCCGGTGGCCGTCCGCCGCTTCTCCCGGGGCGGTTCGGCGGCGCTGGTGTGCTGGTCCGGGCCGATGGCGTACGGGTCGGACGCCGCGGGCCCGGCGCTGTCCGGCGCAGGCGCTGCCGCCGGGTCCGCGGCGGGGCCCGCCTCGTCCTCGGCACGGGTGTGCTCGTCGTCGCCGGTGGCGGCGGGCCCGGCCGCGTCGAGGGCGCGCTCGGCGGCGGTGACGAACGGGTCGGGGTCCGGGGCGGCACCGGGACCGGCGTCCGCGGCGGCCGGGGCGTCCGCGGCGTCCGCGGCGGCCTCCGGGGCGGCGTCCGGACCGGCATCCGGGGCGGCGTCGGCGTCCGGACCGGCATCCGGGGCGGGTGTTCCGGTGGCGGTCGCCGGATCCGCCGAACGCACCCGCGTCTGCAGCGTGTTGGAGTTCGCCTCGGCGGCGGAACCGGGCAGCGCGGGGGCGTACGCCACCTCGCGCGAGTCCGCCGGGGTGGACGACGGGGCAGGACGGGTGGGCAGGATCGAGCCGGGCAGCACGACGACGGCGGTGACACCGCCCTGCTTGGCGTCCCGCAGCTGCACCCGGACGCCGTGCCGGGCGGCCAGCCGCACCACGACGTACAGGCCGAGTCCCAGCGCCTCGTCGACGGTCTCGGAGGACGAGGCGGCCTCGGCGTCCGACAGCCGCTCGTTGAGCTCGGCCAGCCGTTCGGCGGTCATCCCTATGCCCTCGTCCTGGACCGAGAGCATCAGCTCGCCGCTCTCCATCAGCCAGCCGGACAGCTCGACATGGGCGTCCGGCGGCGAGAACGCGGTGGCGTTCTCCAGGAGTTCGGCGACCAGATGGCTGAGGTCGTCCGCGGCGAACCCGGCGACCTGGGCGTGCGGCGGCAGCGACTCGATGCGCACTCGCTCGTACCGCTCGATCTCACTGACCGCGGCGCGCAGCACGTCCAGCAGCGGTACCGGGCCCTGGTGGCCGCCACCGTGGTGCTCCGCACCCGCCAGGACCAGGAGGTTCTCGCTGTTGCGGCGCATCCGCGCGGCGAAGTGGTCCAGCTTGAAGAGGGTCGCCAGCCGCTCCGGGTCCTGCTCGCTCGCCTCCAGCGACTCGATGACGGCGAGCTGCCGCTCCACGAGGCCGAGGGTGCGCAGCGAAAGATTGACGAACCGGCCGTGCACGCCGGTCTGCGCGGTGGCCAGGCGCTCGGTGAGGTCGGCCACCTCGTCCTTGAGCGAGGCGCTCTGCTCCTGGAGGACCTCGCGCTCGGCGACCAGCCGCTGCCGGCCGCCGACCAGCCGCTTGCGCTCGCCCTCCAGTTCGGCGGTGCGCCGCGCCAGCTCGCCCACCTGGGCGTGCAGCGCGTTGACGGACCGTACGACGGCGGCGAATTCGTCGTTGCGGCCCTTGTAGGCGATGGGCTCCTCCTGCGCGGGGTCGCCGGCCACCCGCTTGGCGCCGATCCGCAGCGCCGCCAGGGGCTGGGTGAGCGTACGGGCGGCCCAGATGCCGGCGCCGACGGCCAGCAGCAGGCAGAGCCCGGCCAGGCCGATGCGGATCTCCAGCTCCGTCACGTCGTCGTCGCGCAGCACACCGAGCCGCTCGATGTCGGCGGTGGCCATGGCGGACTCCACACCCCGCATCAGCCCGATGCGGGTGGTGAGGGTGTCGGCCACCTTCTGGCGGTTGAGCCGCAGGTCCGTGGCGTCCAGGCGGGGCTGGTCGGTCAGCCGGGCCAGATAGCGCTCGGCGGCATCGACGTCGGCGCCGTTGACGGTGCGTTGGTAGCGGTCCTTGGCGCCCTGGCCGGCGAACTGCCGGAAGTCGCCCAGCGCGCCCTGTTCGCGGAGGTGCGCGACCTGGGCGAGGGCGGTCAGCCGGGGCTGGCTGCCGCCCGCGCCCAGTCCGGCGAGCAGCAGGGCGCGGGTGCCGCCGGCCTGGTCGGTGACCCGGCCGAGGGCGGGCAGCGCGCGGGTGTCGGCGTCGGCGGAGTCCGCGCGGGCGGGCAGTCCGCGGGCGATGGTGTCGCCGATCGCGCCGAGCGCCTGGATGACCTCGGTGTAGGCGGTATAGACCCGTTCGGCCGAATCGGTACCGGCCAGCGCCTTTTGACGGGTCTGCGGGAGTGCGGCCAGAAGCTTGGCGGCGGCCTTGTAGACCGGGGTGTCGCCCGAGGCGTCCTGGGCCTCGGAGCGCAGCTCCCCTATCTGCCGGTCGACGCGGGCGCGTTGGGGCCCGGAGGCGGTGGCGGCCTTGGATCCGGCGGCGCGGGCCGCGGCGCTGCGGGCCCCGGTGCCGTTGGTCCCGGTGCCGTTGGTCCCGGTGCTGTGGGTCCCGGTGCCGTTGACCCCCGCGCCGTCGGACCCCGTGCCGTTGGCCCCCGCGCCATTGGCTCCGGTACGTCCGGTTCCCGCTCCGTTGGCGGCACCGGCCGCGCCGCCGGCCGCACCTCCGGCCGCACCGGATGCGCCGGGCCCGGAACCCGTACGGGCGGCCCGTCCGGCGGCGGCGTGGGCGGTCATCGCGTCGCGCTCGTCCGCGAGGGAGTGCGCGAGCGCGATGGCGCGGGCGTTCAACTCGGCGAGGTCGACCAGCCGCTGGCTGTCGTGGGCGTTGTCGGCCGTGGTGACCAGGCCGGGGGCGCCGGAGCCGAGGACCGCGGCGGCGACCACGGCCACCGCTCCGACGAGCCGGTTGCGCACCCGCACGGGACGCCGTCCCGCGAGGTCCTCGCCGCCCGCCGCCGTGCCAGGGCCCGAGCCCGTACCCGGTCCCGAGACCGAACCGGCCGGTGAACCCGGCTTCCCTGCGCCGCCCCGAAGCCGCATCTTCCGCACCGCTGCTCGCATTCCTGTCTCGCCTGCCCACGCCGTGTGGCGTCGCGGACCCGGCTCGCTCGCCGCTCGCGGGGCGGACCTGCGCGCACACCGCAGCAGCACACACTTCCGCGAGGGTAAACAGTCCGGCTCTGCGCGTCGCAACGACGTCCTGGCCCCCGCCCCTTGACCGGGCAACGACCATTCCACCGGCGCCACGCAGCGGCCCGGCAACACATGCCTGGCCACCCGAAGGAGTGAACATCAATCGGAGTTTGACCATCAACTTCCGCGCGGCAACGATTTCGGCGGCGCCCCCCGCCCGACCCCGGACGGGTTTGGAGATGCGTCCCGCTCCTGGAAGGATGCCCGCCCGCACGCCGCAGGAACGCCGGCTCCCGCCTTCCGTACGCCGCTGACCTGGCGGTACGCCGACGCCGCCGCACGCGCCCGGTCAGCGGGGCGAAACTGCGGCCTCCGGCAGACTTGCGGCCATGCGCATCGAACTCGCCACCGAGCCGGGCGATCCCCAACGCCCAAACGAGGACTACGCATCGGTCGCCCTGCCGGCCTCCGGCCAGGGCGGAGTCCTGGTCCTGCTCGACGGGGTGACGCCGCCCGCGGAGGACTACGGGTGCCTCCACACGGTGCCGTGGTTCACCGCGCGGCTCGGCGGCGCGCTGCTCGAACTGTCGGTTTCACACCGGGATATGACGCTCCCTGAGGCGCTCGCCGCGGCCATCTCCCGGACGGCCGATCTCCACCGGGACACCTGTGACCTTTCTCACGTGCGCACTCCGCAGGCAACCGTGGTGGCCGCACGGTGGTCCGCGGACACCGTCGAGCACCTCGTCCTGTCGGATTCGGTGCTCCTGCTGGAGCGGGCGGACGGTGCGGTGCAGCCGGTGCTGGATCCGCGGCTGGACGAGCTGCCGCCCGCGGTCCGCGCGCAGCGCGCCGCCGTACGGGCGCTGCCACGCGGCTCGGCGGAACGGGCCGCCGCGGGCCGCGCGTACGGCCGCGCGGTCGAGGCGCTGCGCAACGCCGAGGGCGGCTTCTTCACCGCGGCCGCCGACCCGTCCGTGGCCGCCCGCGCGGTGACCGGCCGCACCCCGCGCGCCGAGGTCCGCTCACTGACGGCGCTCACCGACGGCGCGAGCCGCTGGGTCGAGGTCTTCGGAGAGGGCTCCTGGTCTGACTGCGTGGGCCTGCTGACCGAGCACGGCCCGCAGTCCCTCATCGACCGCGTCCGGGCGGCGGAGGCGGCGGACCCGGAGAGCCACACCCATCCCCGCGGCAAGGCACGGGACGACGCGGCGGTGATCTTCGTGGTGCCGTAGGGGCGGTGGCGTAGGAGGTGTGGTGGCGCCGTTGGAGCGGTGGCGCTGTAGGAGCCGGTGGCGCTGTAGGAGCGGTGGCGCTGTAGGCGGCGGTGGGGCCGTAGGAGCGGTGGCGCCGTAGGACGTGGGGCCGTCGGGGGCGGTGGCGTAGGAGGTTTGGTGGCGCCGTAGGGGCGGTGACGCTGCAGGGGTGGTGGCGCCGTTGGAGCGGTGCCTCCGTTGGAACGGTGACGCCGTTGGAGCGGTGGCGCCGCAGGGGGCGTGCGTGTTCCGGAATGCCACGCTTCGGGCCGCACGTCGGAATACCTCCCGGACCCACCACGTTGTGGCCCCGCAGGGGGACCTCGCACCCCCTACGGGATGCGTTCGACCGTCCCCTACCCCTCCTCCCCCTCCTGCTCCGTGTTCAAGCGGTGCAGCAGCCGCGCCAGTTCGGCCACCTCCGCGCGGTCCCAGGCGGCCAGGCGGCGCGCGTACTGGGCGCGGCGGCCGTTGCGGACGCGGGTGAAGCGGGCGCGGCCTTCGTCGGTGATGCGGACGAGGACGGCGCGGCCGTCGGCCGGGTCCGGTGCGCGGGCGACCAGTCCCAGCTTCTCCAGGGCGTGCAGCTGACGGCTCATCGTGGCCTTGCCGACGCCGAAGAAGCCGGCGAGGTCGGTGGCGCGCTGCGCACCGGCGTCGGCCAGCCGGACGAGGAGCCCGTACGCGGCGGGCTCCAGATCGGGGTGCACCTCACGGGCCAGTTCGCCGGAAGAGGCGCGGGCGCGGCGGAGAAATACCGCCAATTCCCGTTCCAGGGCCAGGAATTCGTGGTCGACACCGGTCGGCTCGCTGTCCGGCGCCGTACCGTCGCCTCCGGTGTTGTGCACGTCAGCGCCCATTCCCGCTTTCCCTCATCTGAAAGTTTCCGGCCTCGGCGGCCGAAGCCGCAGCTCGGCCAGTATTTCGCAGGATTAGACCAACGGCAGCCCGGCAACCCCCTTTTACCCCGCCGGTCTACGCGCGTATCGTGATATCTGGCATGGCCACACCAAAGGGCGGGCCGCATCAAAGGTTCCGCCGCGCGTCATGCACAGCGCACCTCCGTGTCATCGCCTCTGCGTCATGCCGTCAGATCATCCCCCCTCAGGTCACCCACCGAGATCTCCGGAGACACGTATGACCGTGCTCAGATCCGGCTTCCCCCACCGCCCCGCCCGTTCCCTCGCGTTCCTGGCCGGGGCCCTTCTCGCGGTCCTCGCCCTGCTCGTCGGCCTGCCGGGCACCGCCGGTGCCGCGGCCCCGCGGCGCGCACCGGAACCCGCCCACCCCGAACAGGACTGGGCGGGCTCGCAGATCGCCAAGCACGAAGGCACCGCGGCCGGCACCGACGCTCCGGCATCCTCGCTCGCGGCGTCCGTGGAGGGCGTGGACGTCAGCAGCCACAACGGCAACGTCGCCTGGTCGACGCTCTGGAACAGCGGCGCCCGCTTCGCCTACGTCAAGGCGACGGAGTCCACCAGCTACACCAACCCGTACTTCGCGCAGCAGTACAACGGCTCCTACAACGCGGGCATGATCCGCGGCGCGTACCACTTCGCCACGCCCAACACCTCCAGCGGCGCGGCCCAGGCCAACTACTTCGTCGACCACGGCGGCGGCTGGTCCAGGGACGGCAAGACGCTGCCCGGCGCGCTCGACATGGAGTACAACCCCTACGGCGCGACCTGTTACGGGCTGAGCGCGGCCGGTCTGGTCAACTGGATGAAGGACTGGTTCGCCACCTACAAGGCGCGTACCGGCCGGGACGCGGTCATCTACACCTCCACCGGCTGGTGGAAGCAGTGCACCGGCAATTCGTCCGCCTTCGGCGCGATCAACCCGCTGTGGGTGCCGCGCTACGGCTCCTCGGTCGGCGAGCTCCCGGCCGGCTGGGGCTTCCACACCATCTGGCAGTACACCTCGACCGGCCCGACGGTCGGTGACCACAACCGCTTCAACGGCGCCTACGACCGGCTCAAGGCGCTGGCGAACGGCTAGCCGCTAGCGGCGAACGACTGACGGCTGACGGCTGACGGCTGACGGCTGACGGCTGACGGCGGGTGAACGGCCCCGTCCGCGGGCGTGTCCGTACGCGGGTGGGGCCGCTGCCGCACGAGCCGTGCGGCAGGGGCCCCTTCCGTCTCCCCGTGCGTCCCTCACGCCGCGACGGGGATCTCCGGCACGGCACCGTTCGACGCCGGTGTCAGCGCCAGCTCCAGGACCTGGCGGACGTCCGCGACGGGGTGGACCGCCAGGGCGTCGAGGATCTCGGCGGGGACGTCGTCCAGGTCGGGCTCGTTCCGCTTGGGGATGATCACCGTCGTGATCCCGGCCCGGTGCGCCGCGAGCAACTTCTGCTTGACGCCGCCGACCGGCAGCACCCGCCCGGTCAGCGAGACCTCACCGGTCATCGCCACATCCGGCCGGACCTGCCGACCCGACAGCAGCGAGGCCAGCGCCGTCGTCATCGTCACGCCCGCGCTCGGCCCGTCCTTGGGGACGGCGCCCGCCGGTACGTGCAGATGGACGCCGCGCTCCTTCAGGTCGGCGACCGGAAGCTCCAGCTCCGCGCCGTGGGAGCGCAGGAACGACAGCGCGATGTGCGCGGACTCCTTCATCACGTCGCCGAGCTGGCCGGTCAGCTGGAGCCCGGACGCACCGGTCTCCGGATCGGCGAGCGACGCCTCCACGTAGAGCACATCGCCGCCGGCGCCGGTGACCGCGAGGCCGGTGACCACACCGGGCACCGCCGTCCGCCGCCCGGCCGGGTCCTGGGCGGACTCGGGGGTGTGGTGCGGCCGCCCGATCAGCGGGCGCAGCTGGTCCGCGCCGACCGTGAACGGCAGCTCGCGCTCGCCGGTTTCGTGCTGGGCGGCGATCTTGCGCAGCAGCCGGGCGATCGCCCGCTCCAGGTTCCGTACGCCCGCCTCGCGGGTGTACTCGCCCGCCAGCTTGCGCAGCGCGGCGTCCTCCAGGACCACCTCGCCGGAATCCAGGCCCGCCCGCTCCAGCTGACGGGGCAGCAGGTGGTCGCGGGCGATGACGACCTTCTCGTCCTCGGTGTAGCCGTCCAGCCGGACCAGCTCCATCCGGTCGAGGAGCGGTTCGGGGATGGCTTCGAGGACGTTCGCCGTGGCCAGGAAGACCACGTCGCTGAGGTCGAGTTCGACCTCCAGGTAGTGGTCGCGGAAGGTGTGGTTCTGCGCCGGGTCGAGGACCTCCAGGAGCGCGGCGGCCGGGTCGCCCCGGAAGTCGGAGCCGAGCTTGTCGATCTCGTCGAGGAGGACGACGGGGTTCATCGAGCCGGCTTCCTTGATCGCCCGGACGATGCGCCCCGGCAGCGCGCCGACGTAGGTCCGCCGGTGGCCGCGGATCTCCGCCTCGTCGCGGACGCCGCCGAGCGCGACCCGGACGAACGTGCGGCCCATGGCGCGCGCGACGGACTCGCCGAGCGAGGTCTTGCCGACGCCGGGCGGGCCGACCAGTGCGAGCACCGCGCCTCCCCGGCGGCCGCCGACCAGCCCCAGGCCGCGCTCGGCGCGCCGCTTCCTGACGGCCAGGTATTCGGTGATCCGCTCCTTGACGTCCTCCAGGCCGGCGTGGTCCGCGTCCAGGATCTCCCTGGCTCCGGCGATGTCGTGGGCGGAAGCGCTGTCATCGGTTCGTTCGTTCCACGGCAGTTCGAGGACGGTGTCCAGCCAGGTGCGGATCCACGAGCCCTCGGGGCTCTGGTCGCTGGCCCGCTCCAGCTTGTCGACCTCCTTGAGGGCGGCCTTGCGGACGTCCTCGGGCAGGTCGGCGGCCTCGACCCGGGCGCGGTAGTCGTCGCCCTCGTCCTCCGGATCGCCGTTCAGCCCGGCGAGTTCCTTGCGGACGGCCTCCAGCTGCCGCCGCAGCAGGAACTCCCGCTGCTGCTTGTCGACGCCCTCCTGGACGTCCTTGGCGATGGACTCGGCGACGTCCTGCTCGGCGAGGTGGTCGCGCAGCGCCTCCGTGGCGAACTTCAGCCGGGCGACCGGGTCGGTGGTCTCCAGCAGCCGGAGCTTCTGTTCGGTGGTCAGGAAGGGCGAGTAGCCCGAGTTGTCGGCCAGCGCCGCCACGTCCTCGATCTGCTGGACGCGGTCGACGACCTGCCAGGCGCCGCGTTTGCGCAGCCAGCTCGTGGCCAGCGCCTTGTACTCCGTGACGAGTTCGGCGACGGTGCCCGGGAGCCCCTGTCCATCGGGCCCAGCGGGGACCTGCTCCTCGACGGTCGTGCCCGCCACCCACAGCGCGGCGCCGGGCCCGGTCGTGCCGGAGCCGATCCGTACCCGGCCCAGGCCCCGGATCAGCGCGCCGGGGTCGCCGTCGGACAGCCGCCCGACCTGCTCGACGCGCCCGAGCGTGCCGATGCCCGCGTACGTGCCGTCGATGCGGGGCACGAGCAGCACCCGCGGTTTGCTGCCCGGGGCGGCGGCGGCCTGCGCGGCCTCCACCGCCGCGCGGACGTCCGCGTCGGACAGGTCCAGCGGCACCACCATGCCGGGGAGCACGACCTCGTCATCGAGGGGCAGCACGGGCAGAGTGAGCGATGTGGACGTCGAAGCCATGATCTCCCCTTCGGCAATCAAGTTGAGCTTTACCCACTCAATGCCGGGGACCGGGGAGTTGTTCCCCCGCGCGCGTTCGCTGTGAGCGATCGGGCGGGGCGGGCGCCGGGGAGCGCCCCGCTACCAGTGCGCGGGGCGGGTCAGCGCCGCGGGCAGCTTGGTGGCGGCGTCGCCCCTGGCCGCGTTCAGCTGGGACTGGGTCAGGAAGATGGCGCCGGTGAGGTCGGCCCCGCTCAGGTCGGCGTCGCGCAGATCGGCCCCGATCAGGTCCGCCCGGCGCAGATCGGCGCCCTTGAGGTCGGCGGCGATCAGGTACGCGCCGCGGAGGTTGGCGCCCTGGAGGTCGGCGCCCTTGAGGCGGGCCCCCATGAGGTCGGCGCCCCGCCGCTCCTTCTTGCGGCCGGGGACCTGGGCCCGTACGAGTTCGCTGGTGCGCAGCAGCAGGGCGTTGACCTCGCCGCGGTGGGCCGGCACGTCCAGCGCCGCGAGGTCTTCCGCGCTGCCGCGGGTGAGGTGTTCGGTCCGCTCCAGGGCGGCCCGCAGGTCGGCGTGGACCGGGCGGGCCGCGCGCAGGGTGAGCGCCTCGGCGAGGTACCACAGCAGCTCGTGCAGCTGCCGCATCACGGGGAACACGTCGAACATCTGCCGGGCGGTGCCCGGTGCCTTGCGCCAGTCCTGTCCGCCGAAGGTGACCTGGGAGACCTTCTGCCCGGCGCCGAAGCAGTCGAAGACCGTGCAGCCGGAGAAGCCGCGCGTGCGCAGATCGGCGTGGATGCCGCAGCGGAAGTCGGTCTGCAGGTTGGGGCAGGGGCGGCCGGCGTCCTTGTTGATCGCGAAGTCCGCCGAGGCCGCGAACGGCAGCGCGACGCAGCACAGCCCGAAGCAGCTGCCGCAGTCGGACTTAAGGCCGAGCTCAGCGGTGTCCGGGATGGTCTGCTTGCGCTGCTGCGCGCGGTCTGAGGACAAGGTGCGGATTCTCCTGCGGCCGGTGTGCGCCGCACGCGGCGGCGCCTGGAAGAACGTCCATTCTCCCAGGCCGCAGCGGAACGGCGTGCCCGGCCGGTTCCGGCCGCAAGGGAACCGCCGGGGAACCGGCCGGGGAGCCGCCGGGAACCGGCCGGGGAGCCGCCGGGAACCGGCCGGGGAGCCGCCGGGAACCGGCCGGGGAGCCACCGTGGAACCGCTGAGGAACCGTCGTGGAGCCGTCGTGGAACCGCCGTGGGCGCCCAACGCACCGCGGGGCACCCGGCGTTGTCAGTGGTCGCCCTTAGCCTCGGATCCATGAGCATGATCGGAGAGTACGCACGTGTCACACCCGCCGAGCTCGACCGGGCCCTCGGCGATCCCGAGTGGGCGCTGAAGCTCGTCGTCGGGCGGATGGAAGCGGAGGCCGGGCAGCCTCCGCGGCCCGCCCCGGCGCGCTGCCTGGACGTCGACAAGGCCTGGGACGCGCTGGGTTTCCTGCTGCACCGGGCGGCCTTCCCGGTGGACGTCGTCCATGGCGAGGAGCCCGTCCCGGGCGCCGACGACTGGGGCTACGGCCCGCCCCGCTACCTCACCCCCGAGCAGGTGCGGACGGCCGCCGGGGCGCTCGCGGAGATATCCGGAGCGGCCCTGACGGCCGGCGTCGGCCCGGAGGACCTCGCCAAGGCGGAGGTGTACCCGACGATCGTGTGGGAGCGCGGTGAGCCGCTGGACTATGTGAGCGAGCACTACGAAGCGCTGCGGGGGTTCTTCCGCGCGGCGGCGGACGAGGGGGAAGCGGTGCTGGTCTGGCTCGGTTAGGGCCTGTGGTGAGGCCCCGTCATGCCGGCGGGTCCCCGCGCGCTCAGTACGTTGCGCACGCCCCGCAGCGCCGGATGCCCCAGGTCGCCGAGGAGCGGCGAGGGGCCGGTGCGGTGGGCGCGCCAGCGGCGCAGCAGGGGCCAGCCGGCCACGCCCAGGGCGAGGGAGAGCAGATGCCCCCAGTCGCTCATCGGGTCGGCGTAGGCGAGCAGATCGGTCAGGGCCAGGTAGCCGACGCCGGCGAGCAGGGGCCAGCGCGCCCAGGCCGGCAGCAGGCCGGCGAGGGCTCCGGTGCAGGTCATCACGCCGAAGCTGATGCCGTAGTCGAGGCGGTGCAGGGAGCTCTCGGGCAGCTGTCCGGCGGCGACCGAGAAGGCGACCGGCAGTTCGGTGGCGAGGGTGGCCAGCGCATGGCCGCCGAAGAAGACGGCGGCGCTGCGCAGCCCGCCGATCCGCCGCTCCAGGGCGGTCAGGACGAGGAGGAAGGCGAGGGCGTAGGCGGAGGTCACCCCGCCGGCTATCCACAGCGCGCTGGCGAACAGCACCAGCAGCGGGGCCTTGGTGAGGTGGACGACGTCCGTGCTGGAGCCCCGCAGCAGCTCGGAGACCAGGTCCGGGTCGGCGTTCTGGGCGAAGAGCGAGGTGGCGGCGAGGAGAAGGGCGTAGGCGAAGGTGAAGGGGGTGCCGGCGGGGGTGGGGAACAGCCGCCACAGCCGCCGGGCCGCGGGCGGTGCGGCCGCTTCGGCGACCGCGTCCGACGTGTCGACCGACGCACGGTCAGTCCGCGTTCCTCCGGCGGTTTCCAGCAAGCTCACTGTCCAAGGCCCCTTCCGTCCATGGCACATCCGGTGAGCCACACCGGTGTCCCCCGGCGGTGCGTGCTCGCTCTGCCCTGCACAACGTCGCGGACCACCCTGCCTGCTCAACCCATGAAGAAGCTGTGGGAGTGAGATGCCTCACACGGGGCAACTGCCGCCGCGGCCGTCACGTCCACCCCGGGCGGCTCACCCGCCCCCCGTATCGCGTTGCTCAGCGCAGCCCGTTTTGGCCACCATGGACGCCATGGACGCCATGGCTCCCGTCACTCCGTCACCGGCAACGACCGATCCCGCCTCCTCCCCCCGCACGATCGACCGCCGCGAGGGCCCCTACGGCGAGGTGGTGCTGCGGCAACGGGGCAGGGTCCCCGCCGGGCCGGGAGCCCCCGCGGGCCCGGTGGTCTACGAGATCATCGCCAACGGCTGCTTCCTGATGGACACCTCCGACGGCCGCTCGGAGCGGCTGCTGATCGACGCCGCGCTGGACGGGCTGCCCGCCGGCCGCGAGCGGCCCTCGGTGCTGATCGGCGGCCTGGGCGTCGGCTTCTCCCTGGCCCGGGCGGCCGAGCAGCCGCGATGGGGCCGGATCACCGTCGTCGAGCGCGAGGAAGCGGTCATCGACTGGCACCGCACGGGTCCGCTGTCGGCCGTCTCGGCGGCCGCGCTGGCCGATCCGCGCTGCGCCGTGCTGCACACCGACCTCGTCGCCCATCTGCGCACCGAGGCCGGGCCGCAGGTCACCTATGACGCGCTGTGCCTGGACATCGACAACGGCCCCGACTGGACCGTCACCGAGGACAACGACGGCCTCTACTCCCCCGCCGGACTGGCCGCCTGCCGGGACCGGCTGTCGCCCGGCGGAGTGCTCGCCGTCTGGTCCGCGCAGCCCTCGCCGGCCTTCGAGGACGCCCTGCGGAATGCCGGTTTCAACAACGTACGTACGGAAGAGATCCCGGTTGTCCGAGGCGTCCCCGACGTGGTCCACCTCGCGTGGAAGGGCGCGTAGCCGACAGTCACACCATGCCCTTACGCTGCTGCCCAGCAATACGCGACCACGCAGGGACTTGCAGGGGCGGGCGATGGACCAGACTCAGACAACGCAGGGCGGCGCCGCCGCTGCCACGCCGGGCGCCCAGCGCCGGGTGCTGGTCGTGGAGGACGACCCCACGATCGTCGATGCCATCGCGGCCCGGCTGCGCGCCGAGGGCTTCCAGGTGCAGACGGCCACCGACGGTCCGGCCGCGGTGGACATCGCCGAGGCCTGGCAGCCCGATCTGCTGGTCCTCGACGTGATGCTGCCGGGCTTCGACGGCCTGGAGGTGTGCCGCCGGGTCCAGGCGCAGCGCCCGGTGCCGGTGATGATGCTCACCGCCCGGGACGACGAGACCGACATGCTGGTCGGCCTCGGCGTGGGCGCCGACGACTACATGACCAAGCCGTTCTCGATGCGTGAGCTGGCCGCCCGGGTGCACGTCCTGCTGCGCCGGGTCGAGCGCGCCGCACTGGCCGCGCACACGCCCCGCAGCGGCATCCTGCGGCTGGGCGAGCTGGAGATCGACCACGCCCAGCGCCGGGTCCGGGTGCGCGGCGCCGACGTCCATCTGACCCCCACCGAGTTCGATCTGCTGGTCTGCCTGGCGAACACCCCGCGCGCGGTGCTCTCCCGCGAGCAGCTGCTGGCCGAGGTGTGGGACTGGGCGGACGCCTCGGGGACCCGTACGGTCGACAGCCACATCAAGGCCCTGCGCCGCAAGATCGGCGCCGAGCGGATCCGTACGGTCCACGGCGTCGGCTACGCGCTGGAGACGCCGCCCGCATGACGACCCGGTGGCGGGAAGCGGTGCGTGAGCTGGGGCAGCGGGTCTGGGACGCGCTGCGCCCGCTGGACCCGTACCGCTCCGTCAAGGCCGCGCTCGGCGCGCTGGTCAGCGTTTCGGTGATCATCACCACACTGCTGGTCTTCGTCGCGATGCACTCGGCGACCGAGCTGCGGGTGATCACGATCTTCTCGATCATCGCCTCGCTGCTGATCACCCAGTTCGTGGCGAACAGCCTGACCGCCCCGCTCGGGGAGATGACGGACGTCACCCGTTCGATGGCACACGGTGACTACAGCCGCCGGGTGCGCTCCGAGCGCCGCGACGAGTTCGGCGACCTGGCGGACGCCTTCAACAGGATGGCGGCCGACCTGGAGGCGGTGGACACCCACCGCAAGGAGCTGGTGGCCAATGTCTCGCACGAGCTGCGCACCCCCATCGCCGCGCTGCGCGCCGTCCTGGAGAACGTCGTCGACGGGGTCTGCGAACCGGATCCGGAGACGATGCGTACGGCGCTGAAGCAGACCGAGCGGCTGGGCCGGCTGGTCGAGCACCTGCTGGACCTGTCCCGGCTGGACAACGGCGTGGTGCCGCTGCACGCCCGGCGCTTCGAGGTCTGGCCGTATCTGTCCGGGGTGCTCAAGGAGGCCAACATGAGCCGTGGCGCCTCCACGCTGGCCGGCTCCGGCACCCACACCCGTACGGACGTCCATCTCCACCTCGACGTCTCGCCGCCGGAGCTGACCGCACACGCCGACGCCGAGCGGCTCCACCAGGTCGTCGCCAATCTCATCGACAACGCGATCAAGCACAGTCCGCGCCACGGCCGGGTCACGGTGCACGCCCGGCGCGGGGAGGGCCCGGAGAGCCTGGAGCTGGAGGTGCAGGACGAGGGGCCGGGCATCCCCGAGTCGGAGCGCTACCGGGTCTTCGAGCGGTTCAACCGCGGCGGTCCGGCCCCCTCGGGTCCGGGCACCGACGGCGGTACCGGCCTGGGCCTGGCGATCGCCCGGTGGGCGGTGGATCTGCACGGCGGACGCATCGGGGTGGCCGAATCCCCCCGGGGTTGCCGGATCCGGGTCACTCTTCCGGGGCTGGAGTCAGCCCGGAGCTGACGCCCGTATTGACGTCAGCTGACGTAGGGTCGGTGGTAGGAGCACTCATCCCATGGGTGCGACAGCGGTGAGCCCTACCCGCACGCGGGCAAACTTCGTGTGTTTCCCGCCAAGTCATGCCCCGAAACCCTGCGGGGAATGTGACGTACACGACGAGTGGCCCTCCCGGACTGCACCAAAGGTCACAACAGGCGTAGCCTTTATTCCCGCTGTCCACCACCTTAGGAAGCGGAAGAGGGCGGTTGCCGCCGTGTCGCTACAGTCCCCCAACAGCTCGAGCATCTCGACCGAGGCCGATCAAGAGGGGCAGGGCAAGAGCCCTGCTGCCGCCTTCGGTCCCAATGAGTGGCTCGTCGACGAGATCTACCAGCAGTACCTCCAGGACCCGAACTCGGTAGACCGAGCCTGGTGGGACTTCTTCGCCGACTACAAGCCGGGCGCCTCCACCGCCTCCGGCAAGCCGGCGGAGGCTGCTGCCGCCGCTCCGGCCGCTCCGGCCGCCCCGGCTGTGTCGTCCCCCGCCGCGCCGGCCGCTCCCGCGGCCCCCGCCGCGGCCGAGCCGAAGCCCGCGCCGGCGAAGCCCGCCGCGAGCGCTCCGGCCCCGGCCAAGGCCGCGCCCGCCAAGCCCGCCGCGAAGCCGGCCGCCAAGCGGTCCGCCGACGGCGAGGCCCCGGCCGGTCCCGACTACGTCGTGCTGCGCGGCCCGTCGGCCGCGGTCGCGAAGAACATGAACGCCTCCCTGGAGCTGCCGACGGCCACGTCCGTCCGCGCCGTCCCGGTGAAGCTGCTCTTCGACAACCGCATCGTCATCAACAACCACCTCAAGCGCGCCCGTGGCGGGAAGGTCTCCTTCACCCACCTCATCGGGTACGCGATGGTGCAGGCCCTCAAGGCCATGCCGTCGATGAACTACTCCTTCGCGGAGAAGGACGGCAAGCCGACGCTGGTCAAGCCGCCGCACATCAACCTCGGCCTGGCCATCGACCTGGTGAAGCCCAGCGGTGAGCGCCAGCTCGTCGTCGCCGCCATCAAGAAGGCCGAGACGCTGACCTTCTTCGAGTTCTGGCAGGCCTACGAGGACATCGTCCGCCGGGCCCGGGACAACAAGCTGACGATGGACGACTTCACCGGAGTCACCGCGTCGCTGACGAACCCCGGCGGCATCGGCACGGTCCACTCCGTGCCCCGTCTGATGCCCGGCCAGTCCATGATCATGGGCGTCGGCGCGATGGACTACCCCGCGGAGTTCCAGGGCACCTCCCAGGACGCCCTGAACAAGCTGGGCATCTCCAAGGTCATGACGCTGACCAGCACGTACGACCACCGGGTGATCCAGGGCGCCGCCTCCGGCGAGTTCCTGCGGGTCATGAGCCAGCTGCTGCTCGGCGAGAACGAGTTCTTCGACGACATCTTCAAGTCGCTGCGGATCCCCTACGAGCCGGTCCGCTGGCTGCGGGACATCGACGCCTCGCACGACGACGACGTCACCAAGGCCGCCCGGGTCTTCGAGCTGATCCACTCCTACCGGGTCCGCGGCCACGTCATGGCCGACACCGACCCGCTGGAGTACCACCAGCGCAAGCACCCCGACCTGGACATCACCGAGCACGGCCTCACCCTGTGGGACCTGGAGCGCGAGTTCGCGGTCGGCGGCTTCTCCGGCAAGTCCATGATGAAGCTGCGCGACATCCTGGGCGTGCTGCGCGACTCGTACTGCCGCACCACCGGCATCGAGTTCATGCACATCCAGGACCCCAAGCAGCGCCAGTGGATCCAGGACCGCGTCGAGCGTTCCCACAAGTCGCCCGAGCGCGACGAGCAGCTGCGCATCCTGCGCCGGCTGAACTCCGCCGAGGCCTTCGAGACGTTCCTGCAGACCAAGTACGTCGGCCAGAAGCGCTTCTCGCTGGAGGGCGGCGAGTCCGTCATCCCGCTGCTGGACGCGGTCATCGACTCCGCGGCCGAGTCGCGCCTGGACGAGGTCGTCATCGGCATGGCCCACCGCGGCCGTCTGAACGTCCTCGCCAACATCGTCGGCAAGTCCTACGCGCAGATCTTCCGCGAGTTCGAGGGCAACCTCGACCCGAAGTCGATGCACGGCTCCGGCGACGTGAAGTACCACCTGGGCGCCGAGGGAACCTTCACCGGCCTGGACGGCGAGCAGATCAAGGTCTCGCTCACCGCCAACCCCTCGCACCTGGAGGCCGTGGACCCGGTCGTCGAGGGTGTCGCGCGCGCCAAGCAGGACATCATCAACAAGGGCGGCACGGACTTCACCGTCCTGCCGATCCAGCTGCACGGTGACGCGGCGTTCGCCGGCCAGGGCGTGGTCGCCGAGACGCTGAACATGTCCCAGCTGCGCGGCTACCGCACCGGCGGCACGGTGCACGTCGTCATCAACAACCAGGTCGGCTTCACCGCCGCCCCGGAGTCGTCGCGCTCCTCCATGTACGCCACCGACGTGGCCCGCATGATCGAGGCGCCGATCTTCCACGTGAACGGTGACGACCCCGAGGCCGTCGTCCGCGTCGCCCGTCTGGCCTTCGAGTTCCGCCAGGCGTTCAACAAGGACGTGGTCATCGACCTGATCTGCTACCGCCGCCGCGGGCACAACGAGTCGGACAACCCGGCCTTCACCCAGCCGCTGATGTACGACCTGATCGACAAGAAGCGCTCGGTGCGCAAGCTCTACACCGAGTCCCTGATCGGCCGTGGCGACATCACCCTCGAAGAGGCGGAGCAGGCGCTCCAGGACTTCCAGGGCCAGCTGGAGAAGGTCTTCACCGAGGTCCGCGACGCCACGACGGCCCCGGCCGTCCCCGAGGTGCCGCAGCCCAAGGCCGAGTTCCCGGTCTACGTCGACACCGCGATCTCCCAGGAGATCGTCAAGCGGATCGCCGAGTCCCAGGTCAACATCCCCGACCACATCACCGTGCACCCGCGTCTGCTGCCCCAGCTGCAGCGCCGTGCGGCCCAGATCGAGGACGGCACCATCGACTGGGGCATGGGCGAGACCCTTGCCATCGGCTCGCTGCTGATGGAGGGCACCCCGGTCCGGCTCGCCGGCCAGGACTCCCGCCGCGGCACGTTCGGCCAGCGCCACGCGGTCCTCATCGACCGCGAGACGGCCGAGGACTACACCCCGCTGCTCTACCTCTCCGAGGACCAGGCCCGCTTCAACGTCTACGACTCGCTGCTGAGCGAGTACGCGGCGATGGGCTTCGAGTACGGCTACTCGCTGGCCCGCCCGGAGGCGCTGGTCATGTGGGAGGCGCAGTTCGGTGACTTCGTCAACGGCGCCCAGACGGTCGTCGACGAGTTCATCTCCTCGGCGGAGCAGAAGTGGGGCCAGACCTCCGGCGTCACCCTGCTCCTCCCGCACGGCTACGAGGGCCAGGGCCCGGACCACTCCTCGGCCCGGATCGAGCGCTTCCTCCAGCTGTGCGCCCAGAACAACATGACCGTCGCCATGCCGACGCTCCCCTCCAACTACTTCCACCTGCTGCGCTGGCAGGTGCACAACCCGCACCACAAGCCGCTGGTCGTCTTCACCCCGAAGTCGATGCTGCGTCTGAAGGCCGCGGCGTCGAAGACGGAGGAGTTCACCACGGGCGGCTTCCGCCCGGTCATCGGCGACAGCACGGTCGACGCCCAGGCCGTCCGCAAGGTCGTCTTCTGCTCCGGCAAGGTCTACTACGACCTGGAGGCGGAGCGGGAGAAGCGCGGTGCGCACGACACGGCGCTGGTCCGTATCGAGCGGCTCTACCCGCTGCCCGGCAAGGAGCTCCAGGCGGAGATCGCCAAGTTCCCGAACGCCGAGAAGTACCTGTGGGCCCAGGAAGAGCCGGCGAACCAGGGTGCCTGGCCGTTCCTCGGCCTCAACCTGATCGACCACCTCGACCTGGCGGTCGGCGCCGATGTCCCGCACGGCGAGCGTCTGCGCCGCATCTCGCGGCCGCACTCCTCGTCGCCGGCCGTCGGCTCCGCCAAGCGCCACCAGGCCGAGCAGGCCCAGCTGGTCGCGGAGGTCTTCGACGCATAAGCGTCACGGACCGCGGTACACAAAGGGCCCGTCCCCGCTGTTGCGGGGGCGGGCCCTGCCGCATGTCCGCTACACGGGCTGCGGTTCGAAGTCCCAGTAGGGGCGCCGGCGCCGCCGGGCGGACAGGGTGTGCGGATGCTCGGCGCCCAGCGTCTCGGAGAGCTGCTGGATCGCCTCCTGTTCGAGCTTGGCCGCCTCCTGGCCGCGGCGGCGCAGCGCCCGCAGGTCCTCGGCCAGCGCCGTCTTCGCGGAGAGGGCCAGCGGGTGGGTGTCGCCCAGCGTCGTCTTGGCCCGCTCCAGGGTGTCGCGGCCCAGTTCCACCGCGCCGTCCTCGTCGTCGGCCCGGCTGCGGGCGGCGGCGGCGTTCAGCGCGCAGCCCAGCGTCCAGGGGTGGCCGGGGCCCATCGCCCCGGTCATGCCGTGCAGCGCCCGTTCGGC
This sequence comes from Streptomyces sp. NPDC002446, assembly GCF_053595675.1. Classification (NCBI taxonomy): domain Bacteria; kingdom Bacillati; phylum Actinomycetota; class Actinomycetes; order Kitasatosporales; family Streptomycetaceae; genus Streptomyces; species Streptomyces sp. NPDC002446. The sequence goes on from NZ_JBSFYC010000010.1 coordinate 91,089, forward strand.
GATGTCCAGGGCCTCGGCCGTCTCCCCGAACTCCCCGCGGACCAGCCCGACGTTCCCGAGCGTGCCGACGGTGTACGGGTGCCGCTCGCCGGCCAGGGCCCGATAGCGCTCGGCGACCTCCTCGGCGAGGTCCCGGGCCTGGCCGAGGTCGCCGTGCTCGCGCAGGAAGGTGGCGAGGTCGGCGCGGACCATCAGCGTCTCGGGGTGGCGCGGGCCCTGCACCCGGCGGGAGCGTTCGACGAGGTCGGCCATCAGGGCGCCGGCCTTGGCGACCTCGCCGGAGCGGCGCCAGCACAGCGCGAGGTTGTGCTCGGCGCGCAGCGTCTGCGGGGTGTGCGCGCCCATCACCTGCTGGTGCAGCCGGGCGTTGAGTTCCTGGGTGGAGGCGGCGTCGCGGTAGCGGCCCATCAGGCGCAGCATCCGGGCGTAGGCGGTGCCCGCGTTGAGGGTCAGGTGGTGCCGGGCGCGCAGCTCGCGCTCGCGGAAGGCCAGCACCTCGCGGTGCGTGACCAGCGCTTCCTCGTAGCGGCCGAGCAGTGCGAAGACATTGCCGAGGTTGTGCCGTGAGGAGAGGGTGCGCGGTGCCTCGGGGCCGAGCAGGGCGGTGTAGGCCCGCCAGACGGCGTCGAAGAGCTCGTGGGCCTGCTCGTAGGAGCCCAGTGCGATCAGCGTGCCCGCCAGGCCGTCCTGCGCGCGCAGCAGGTCGGCGTCGGAGGGGTCCCGCTCGGCGGTGAGCTGGTCGACGACGGCGCTGCCGACCGCCTCGGCCTCGCGGTAGCGGCCGAGCCTGCGCAGCATGTTGGCGTGCTGGTGGGTGAGCACGAGCATGGTGCGCTGGGTGGGTTCGAGGCGGGTGCGCCAGCGGGACATGAACTGTTCGCACAGCCGCAGCCCGATCCGGTACTCGCCGCGGACCCGCAGGTATTCGATGCAGTTGAGCAGCAGCTGCTGGACGGCCGGGTCGGGGCTGTCGAGGACGCCGGCCGGCTCCAGGTGCGGGATGAGTTCGGCGTAGCGCTCCCAGTACCGGGTGTCGGAGGGGTTCTGCGGGTCGGCGGTGACCAGCACCCGGCAGGCGGTCGCCGACATCAGGTCGCGCTCGTCCTCGGTCAGGTCGCTGCGCAGGAACCGGTGGTAGAGCCGGTGCATCTGCGCGGTCTCCACGGCCGGGTCGGAGTCCTGGGAGACCTGGTAGTCCAGGCGTACGGCGGTGGACTCGGTCAGCCGGCGCAGCGCGGTGTTCCAGCTGATCGGCTCGGCGGCCAGGTCCGCGAGGTGTTCGGGCAGGTCGCCGCGGCGGGCCCGGGCGAGCATCGGGACGGGGATGGCGTCGGGGGCGAAGAACGCGAACAGCTTGAGGAGTTCGACCGCCGCGGGGCTGCGCTCGCGCAGCGTGTTGAGAGTTATGGCCCAGCTGGTCTGGAAGGCCATCGGGTAGTCGGAGGAGATCCGGATGCCGACGAGGCTGGGCTCGCCGCGGCGGATCAGCTCGATGTACTCCTTGGGGGACATCGGGTTGGCGTCGAGCCAGGCGGCGGTCTGGGCGAGCAGCAGCGGCAGGTCCTGGACGGCCTCGGAGAGCATGTCGGCTTCGACCGGCGTGAGCCGGGGCGCGCGCCGCCGGGCGTAGGCGACGGACTCGATACGGGTGAAGGGCAGCACCTCGATCTCCTGGGCGCTGCCGGACCCCGACCAGTCGCGGGTGAGGGTGGTGATCAGGACGTGGCCGCGGCCGTCGGGGATGAGGTCCTCGATCTGCTCCATGTCGTCGGCGCTGTCGAAGATCAGCAGCCAGCGGCGGTAGGGGCGGCCGACGCGCAGCGCCTCGTGCACGGCGCGGATGCGGTCGCCGAGTTCCCGGCCGACGGGCAGGCCGAGCCGGGTGGCGAGTTCGGCGAGCTGTTCGCGGGCGGCGCCGCGGTTGGTGGCGCTGATCCACCACACCACGTCGTAGTCGTTGCCGAAGCGGTGGGCGTACTCGGCGGCGATCTGGCTCTTGCCGACGCCGGAGGTGCCGTAGAGGGCGATACGGGTCTCCAGCGGCGGGGCGGAGCCCACTCCGGGGCCGGCCAGCTTGCCGTGCAGCGCTTCCAGGACGTGGTCGCGGCCGGTGAAGCGGTTGTTGCGGCGCGGGATGTTCCAGACCTCGGGCGGGTTGTTGGGGAAGCGGGGCTCGCCGGGGGCGTCCTCGTCCGCGGTGCGGGGCGGCGCGGTGATGCCCAGCCGGTGCAGGACCCTGCGGTTGGCCTCGCGCGCGTCCAGGTCGCGCAGGTCGGCGGGCCGCAGCAGGGACGCGGTGGCCGGCAGGCTCTGCGTGGCCACGCTCACCGCGGCGAACCGGTCGGCGTGCGGGGGCACCACCTCCCGCAGCGCGGCCGTCCACTCCTCCTGCGTCTTGGGGCCCAGCCGGAAGTACCAGTCGTCGAGCACCATCAGCAGCCGGCCCTCGGCCTCCAGCAGCCCCGAGAGGTCCTCGGCCAGCGCCGTGTCCACCTTCGGGTCCCAGCGGAGCAGGGTCGTGCCGTGCCCCTGCTGCTCCAGCTGATGGGAGATCCACGCGGCCCACGGCCGGGCGAAGCCCGCATAGCTGATGGTGATGTGCTCGGCGGCGCCGGCAGGACCGGACCGCCCGGGGGAGCCAGCAGAAGCAGCGGAACCAGAAGAACCAGAAGAAATGGACTGATCGACCATGCGACCGTCTCCCTGAGATGCGATGGTGCGCGCGTGCGGAGGCTGATTCGTCGGGCACGCCCTGGCTCTTTCGCACGATAGCCCAAGTACCGCTCCAGATGACGACAGTGCGTCAGGTCATGTCCGTGGCTGGTCAGTTGAGTGAAACGGCGGCAGCCAGGCGGGCGGCGATATGCCGTATCAGGCGTTCCAGGTCGGCGCAGTACACGGACGGGTTGGCGAATCCGCCGGCTGCGGGTCCGCCGTTGGGCGCGCGGTAGCGGTGGGCGTAGTTGCCGCCGCCGCACACCTCCACCAGGGCGCAGCGCCGGCACTGGGCGGCGAGCCCGTCCCGGCCGCGCTGGCGGGCGGCCAGGCCGGGGTGCGCCAGGGCCTGGTCGAAGGTGTGCCGGAAGACGTCGAGGCCGGTGGCGGCGGCGCCCTCGTAGGCGGATTTGAGCGAGTCGACCTGTTCGATGGCGCCGTCGGTGTCGACGACCAGGGCGACGACCGGGGAGAGGCCGACCGCCTCGCTGGTGCTGGGGCGGCCCAGCAGGAGGCCGAGGATCTCGGTGAACACCCGCACCCGGGGCCCGGGGCCGCCGTCCCACCACAGGTCGAAGACCGTGCACAGCCAGTCGCCGTACGGCGAGCGGGGGCTCCTCCCAGAGACCGCCGGGGGAAGTCTGGACCAGTTGGCGTGCGGCAGCAGGAAGTCGAGCATCGGGGGGTCCAGTGCGCGCAGCGAGCCGTAGACCTCCGCGGGATCGGCGGTGACGTCGATGGTGCACAGGATGCCGGCGAACACGTCGGGCCGGCCGTGGAGCAGGGCTGCGGCGCGGGAGACCGCGGGCCAGGAGGGCCGTCCGGCGTGGTCGAGGCGGCGGCGGTTGAGGCCGGGGGTGCCGCCGTCGAGGCTGAGGCCGATCCGGAATCCGGCCGCGCCGAGCGTGTCGATCATGTCCCGGGTGAGCAGCGTCCCGTTGGTCTGCACGCCGAATTCGGCGGTGCAGCCGGCGGGCAGCGCGGCGCGGACGGCGGCGGCCTGGGCGAGCAGCGGGCCGGGGCCGGTGAGCAGCGGCTCCCCGCCGTGCAGATCGACGCGGATCTCGCGCAGCCGGTGGGTGCGGGCGTGCTCGGCGATGCGCAGGGCGGTCTGGCGGACGGTGGCGTCGGCGACGGTCCGCGGGCGCTCGCGCCAGCTGTGGTCGGGTCCGGCGTAGAGGTAGCAATAGGTGCAGGCGAGGTTGCAGCGGCTGTGGACCTTCAGGACGAACTGCCGGAAGGGCACGCCGGTGGTGCGGCCGGTCCTCTCCCCCGCCACGGCGTCGCCCCCTGCACCCGTCCGTCGTCATCGGGGCATGGAGCGGCCACCGCTGGCCGTCCGCTCCCGCCCGCTGTCTGGTACATGGCTCCGCCACCGATCGAAGAACCGATTCTCCTCGACAACTGGCCGATTTCCTTGCGCGTTTGCCCAAAAAACACCTGCCACGCCCTGGGCCCCGGGGTGCGCCCTCCGGTCGTCAGCGCAGGAGCTTTCCCGGGCCGTCCTCGTAGTAGGCCACGGCGTCCTGCCCCGTGGGCCAGTTGCGCAGCAGCAGCGCCGCCACCTCTCCCAGCACCGCATGGTCCGTCCGCACCGCCAGGGCACCCACGTCGACCCCGGCGAAGTCCGGCAGCGGCTCGGCCGACGGCCCGGACGGGGCGGCCGCAGCCGGTTCGGTGCGGGGGGTAGTCGCCACGCTGCTTCTCCTCTGGCCGGCTGGACGGTGGTGTTCCCGAACTGCTGTCCACAGAAACACGCCGGGCGGCGGACGGCCAGGCGGCCGGCCGGGCGCGGCAGGGGCTCCGGGTGCTCAGGCCGTGGACTCCAGGGCGCGCATACGGGCGCGGGTCCGCCGGGCCTCGGGGCCGGGGGACCCGTCGGCGCGCTGCCACTGCTCCCAGCTCTCGCGGTAGGCGTGCAGTGCGGAGCGGGGGCCCGCGGTGACCTCCAGGACCTCCCCGCGGCGGTGGTGGGCGCGGGCGGCCAGCAGGGGGCTGCCGGCCCGGCCGGCGGCCGCGGCGGCGCGGCGGTAGCAGGCGGCGGCCCGGTCGTGCCGTTCCCGGGAGTCGAAGCGGCGGTCCAGCAGGAGCTGGACATCGCCCACTTCGAGCCAGGCCTCGGCGCAGACCGCGTCCGGTACGTCGGCGCCGCGGGCGGCCAGCTCCAGGATCCAGTCGGCCTCGTGCAGATCGGCGAGCGAGGGCTGGCGTTCGTAGCGCAGCCGCAGGGCACGGCCGAACAGCAGCCGGTGGTTGCCGAGGTCGGGGTCCTGGGGCGCGACCCTGGCCAGGGCCTCGCGCAGGACGTGGACCGCCTCGTTGGCCAGCCGCTTGCCCATTTCGCCAGGGGGCTCCGACCGGGCGCGCAGCAGCAGCGCCGCGCCGCGTTCGGCGAGCAGCGAGCTGTGCTCGGGCGAGTCGGGGGCGGTCAGGCGGAGCGCGGCGGCCAGCGCGGCGATCGCGGCGTCCAGGGCGGCCGGCGCTCCGGTACGGGTGTGGACGGCGCGCTGGGCGTCGGCGATCCGGCGCAGGCTGTCGGCCTCCAGGGCCGCGTCGCCCAGGGCGTGGGCCATCTCGCGGGCGCGTTCGAGGGTGGGCAGCACGGACGGCAGTCCCCCGCCGGCGTTCATCCGGCGGGCCGCGGCCAGGTCGAGCAGGGTCTCGCAGACCAGCCGGTCGGCGGCGCTGCCGCGGCGGCGGAGCAGGACGGCGGCGGTGTCGAGGTCGTCGGCGGCGCGTACGGCGAGCGCCTCGGCGGGGTGCGTCCCGTCCGGGTGGCCGGCGGCCCGGCGGGCCTGGTCGAGCAGCACCCCGCCCCGGGCGGCGTAGACCTCGCCGGGGACCTGCTCGCCGGAGGGCCACTGGTCCAGGAGGGTGGTCAGGGAGCGTTCCGCCTCGTCGAGGGGGTCGCCGGAAGGCCGTCCCGTTCCGTCCGCGGGGGTGGCGGGGGGCTCGGGCAGCGCGGCCAGGCGGCGCAGGACTTCGGTGCGCAGCACCATGCTCTCCAGGACACGGGGGTCGAGCAGGCTCATCAGCCCGCAGGCGGCGTGCAGATGACGGGCGGCGTCGGTGAGCGCGGCGCGCTCCTCGTCCGGTGTGCCCTCGGCGCGGCGTTCCCGGGCGCGGGCGTGCGCGACCCGGCCGAGCACGATCAGCGCCCGGGTGCGCTCGGCCGCCCCGGTGGCGTCGACCGCCTCGCCGGCGCCCGCCGCGGCGGCCCCGAGCGCCGTCCGGGCCGCCCGCTCGGCCTCCTCCAGGGCGTCCGGCTGACGCCACTTGGCCCAGGCGTGCAGCAGGGCACGGGCGAGGTCGGTGCCGGCCGGCGGCAGGCGTTCGGCTGCGGCGCGCAGCAGGCGGACGGCCTCGATCAGATCGCGGACCGCGCGGTCGTGTTCGTAGCGCTCCAGCAGGGCCGCGCCCTCGGCGGCCGGGCCGTCGGAGCCGTAGGGGCGCCGGTCGGGCGGGCGCAGCGCGGGTTCGAAGCGGCGCAGTACGCGTTCGGAGACCCGGGCGAACGGTTCGGGGACGGCGCGCGGGCCGGTCTCCGGTTCGCGGGCGCTGCCGGAGAGCATGGCGACGGCGACGGCCGGGAAGTTGCGGGCGCTGCGGCCGAAGGTGCGCTCGATGTACAGCGAGCAGTGCTTGAGGACCAGGGCGGCCTCGCCCGCGCTGAGCCGGCCGAGGAGCTCATCGCGTACGCCGGGCACGAACTCGTACCACGGGCCGCTGTCCCCGGACGGCCTCCGGTCCGGCGGGAGTTGCGCCACCAGCCCGCTGAGCAGCACCTCGGCCAGCTCCGCCGGGCCGGTCTGCGGCAGCATCGCGCGCTGGACGAGCTGGATGACGGGCAGCGCGAGCGGCACGGCCGAGAGGTGGACGGCGAGCAGCCGGGCGGCGGGCGAGGCCTGCTGGTCGAACTCGCGGACCATACGGGCGGGTGCGCCGCGCTCGGGTGCCGGCGGCGGGCCGGCCGCGGGCTCGGCGCCGTGGTCGGCGCGTACGACGCAGGCGGCGCCGCGCAGCGAGAGGCCGGCGTCGGCGGCGGCCAGCCGGGCCCAGGAGCCGAGGGCGGAGGGGGTGGCGGACAGGACCGGGACGGCGCGTTCGCGGGGCGCGGCGGGCGGCGTGCCCGGTGCGGACGGACGGCGGCGGCGCCGGGCGGGCCGGAAGTCGAGGGCCTGGTAGGGGCCCTGGCGGCGGACGAGGGTGCCGGCGACGGCGGGCAGCAGCGTGCGTGCCCACATCCGCTGCGGCAGCGGCTGGACGACGGCGAGCGGGGCGTCGGCCGCCCAGCGGTAGAGCAGCCGCTGCATCCGGCCGTCGCGCCACAGGGGGCCGGCGCAGTCGCTGATGACGAGGGTGAGGTGGTGGCCGGTGGGGTCGTGCAACTGGTCGGCGGGGCGCAGCGGCCGGCCGGGGCCCGGCAGCGCGGCGACGCCGACGTCCGGGCCGTGCGGGTGGAGGTAGTGCACCGTGACGTCCCGGAACGCGCCGACCCGCTCACAGACCTGGCGCAGGTCGTGCAGCATCTGCTCCCAGACGGCCATCGAGGACGAGCCGTCCATCAGGAGCCGCAGGGCGGCCGCGCGGCGGTGCACCCCGCGCAGCACCGGGATGATCGTTTCGGCGTGGGCGGAGAGCTCGGCGGTGGCCGGCTCGTCCAGCGTGCGGCGGACGGGGGCGGCCGGCGGGCGGTAGCGCTGGACGGGCCGCAGCGCGCGCTGGAGCGGCAGCAGTCCGGGGAACGCGGAGGCGATCGGGACGGCGACCTCGCCGAGGCGCTGACGGTCCGGGTCCGGGACGCTCGCCCACTGCCCCACGAGCGCGGGGGCCTCCCCCGTGTCCTGAGGGGGCAGCAGCTCCGCGACGCGCCGGACGCCGTCCCGGGGCGCGGGCGCGTCCCCGGCCGGGGACGCGGAGCCGTCCGCGGGCGCCGGTGTGCCGTCCGGGGAGTGGTCCGCGGATGCGGCCGGTCCCACCCGGAAAGTGGCCGGATCTGTAGGGTCGGGGCGGTCCGGGCGGCCGGTCTCGGCCCGGTCGCCGGCCGGCGGCTCTTCGGGGGTGATCCACTGGGCGAGCCACAGGGTGTCGGCCATCGAGCGGGCATCGGCCGGCAGCCCCGCCGCGGTCAGCCGGGCGACGAGCTCGTCGAGGGGGCCTGGGCCGGGCTCCCCGGGGGGCACCGCACTCACCTCGTCCGATCGAGAGGCCGCATCAGCTCCGCCGTCAGGCGCCGTCGGGTCTCCTCCTCGTCCTGGTCCGTCCAGCCGGCCTTCTGCGTGAGGTGGATGGCGTTGAAGAGCTGGTCGACGGCGCGGACATCGCCGGGCTCGCGGTCCAGGAAGCGGTCGATCACCGCTTCGTAGCGCTCGGCGGCGCCCTCGCCGAAGTGGGCCCGCACCATGGCGGCGAGCCGCTCCTTGTCGGGGACCGGGATGTGGAGGTGGATGCAGCGGCGCAACAGGGGCGCCGGGAAGTCCCGTTCGCCGTTGCTGGTGAGGACGATGAAGGGGAAGGCACGGCAGCGCACCCGCCCGTCGCGCACCGTCACCCGGGCACCGTCGTCGCTGAGCACCTGCACCTCGGGGGCGGATCCGGCCAGCCGCTCCAGCTCCGGGATCCTGAACTCCCCTTCCTCCAGGACGTTGAGGAGGTCGTTGGGAAGGTCGATGTCGCTCTTGTCGAGCTCGTCGACGAGCAGGACGCGGGGCCGGGCGGCGGGCAGCAGGGCCGTGCCCAGCGGGCCGAGGCGGATGTAGCGGCCGATGCCGCCGCCGGGTTCGTCGGCGGGGTCGGGGCCGGCCGCGGCACCGCCGTCCACGGCGGACGGGGCGGCACGGGCGATCTGGAGGTCCTGCAGGCGGCCGATGGCGTCGTAGTCGTACAGGCCGTCGCGGAGCGTGCTGCGGCTGACGACCGGCCAGCCGAGCACCCGGCCGAGGCCGAGTTCGTAGGCGACCGAGTGCGCCAGGGTGCTCTTTCCGCTGCCCGGCGCGCCCGTCACCAGCAGCGGTCTGCGCAGGTAGAGCGCGGCGTTGACCAGCTCCCGCTCGGTCTCGCCGGGGCGGTGGTGACTGGCTTCCCGGTGCTGTACGCCGAGCCTGCGCTCGGAGGCGGGGTCGAGGGCCGCGGGCGGCGCCACGAGGGGGCCGCCGTCGAAATCGCGCCATGGGGGCGGCGGCGGAAGCTGCTCGATTCCGTCGTGCGGTGCCCCCGCGCCACGGTAGATGAGCCAGTCGCTCACGTCGGAACTCCTCGTCGCCGGCCGGCATCGGTCAGGAGCGATGGATCAGGGAGGACCGCCGGAGACGTCGGCATCCGCCCCGGCCTTCCCCCGCGTCCGCCACGCACACTCACGCCATCACGTCATCACGTCATCACGAACAAGTCTTCCACGACGCTATGACAGTACCCATCCGTACGGAAGCGCACGGGGCGGTTTCCGGTCTCACGCTGGGGCATCGGGGGGCGCCAAGTGCCGTGTACGGGGCGGGACTTGCCGGTGCCGCCGGATGCGGCCCTACGTGCGGCGACGCGAGCGGAGGGGCCGGGGGCGGGCGCCGGGCGCATGCGGGGCGTGCGGGGCGCACAGGGAGTCCGCGGCGGCGCGGGGCGGCGCGGGGCGGGCTCATCGCGGCGACACCTGGGGCCGGTCGGTGAACAGCGGCGGTATCGGGTCCAGCGGATCGTCGTAGAGGAGCACCAGGTCGCGGGCCCAGTGCGCGCCCTCCCCGGCGGCCTCGGCGGCCTTTGCGCGCAGCTGTCTGACCAGCTCGGGGAGGCGGGTCACCCCGCCCGGCCCCTGGAGCAACTCCCGTACTCCGCGGTGGAATTCCTCGCAGGAGGCATCGCACTCCCGCTCCTCCCCGTGGCCGCGGGCCGACCACAGCCCGGCCGGGAAGCCGGTGTCCAGGGCGACGCCGACCGCGTCCCGGCCGAACCCGTCGGCGACCGTGTGGCACAGGGCGGGCAGCGCACCGTCGTCCGCGGTCTCCAGCAGCCGCCAGACCGCTTCGGCGGAGCCGCCAGCGGGGCGCGCGCCGGCGCCCGTGCGCGGCGGCAGGCGCAGCGCCCGCAGTTCGGGGGCGGTGGTGATGCCCTGCCAGCGGCGCAGCCAGGCCGGATCGACCTGGTCGCGCCGCCCCTGGTCGCGCAGGACGACCGCGCGCCCGGGGCCGACCGGCCGCAGCCGGGCGGTGCGCCGCATCGAGGCGGCGACCTCCCACTGGCCGGCGGCCGTGTGCCAGCGCCCTTCGGGGACGGCGACCTCCAGGCGCACCCGGGCGCCCGGCCCGGCGTCGCCGTCGGCCCGCAGCAGCCGCCCGCCGAGCCGCCGCAGCACCTGCTCCCGCGCCTGCTCGAAGGGCACTCCGCCGGCCGACTCCTGTACGTCGACGCGCAGCCACCGGCCCTGGCCGTAGCCCTCGCTGACCGACCAGTTGTACAACTCATGGCCGTTCTCGTCGTAGAACAGCGGCTCGAACTCGACCAGTACGGAGCGCGGCCGGCGGCGCACCGGGCCGATCCGCCGGCGGTCCTGCGGCTGCAGCACCACGGCCTTGGCCTGGACGAACTCCGCGAGCCTGGCGGCGTCTTCGCGTACCGCGTCGGCCTGCTCGCCCGGCACCTCGCGCAGGTCGTCGGCGGTCGTCTGGGCCACGATCCGCAGATAGTGCACGAAGGCGCGCAGCTCCGTGTACGGGTCGCTGCCCTGGTAGAGCGCGCCGTGGCCGTCCCGCCAGGTGCGCAGCGACCAGGCGCCGGGCCGGTCGCCGCGCTCCAGTACTTCGCCGACGGCGGCCTCCACGACCAGCGGGTCGCGTGGTGCGGGCAGCCGGGCGAGCAGGTCCAGCGCCTGCAGCCGCTCCTGTACGCCCCACAGCCGGCCGCGGCCCGCCATGATCGCGTGCTGGGCGTCGAACCAGGTGGGCCCGCCGGCCCGGCCGAGCTCCTGGCCCGCCCAGTGCCAGCGGTCGTGCAGGGCCATCAGCGCGTGGTAGGGGTCGGGGCCCAGGCCCTCGGCGCCCGCGACCAGATGCTCGGGGCCCAGCCCGCGCAGGGCGGTCACCGGCACCGCGAGTCCGACGTGGTCGTGCTGGTGACGGCCCTTGACGATGCCGACCACCTCGCCGCGGTCGCAGTCGATCAGCGGCCCGCCGGAGGCTCCGTGGGTGACCCGCACATCGCTGCCGAACTGCAGACCGCGGGCGTCGCGCGCACCGAAGCGGACGGCGATGAAGGGGTCCACGGGGGCGCCCGGGGCACCGGGAGCGCCGGGCGCCGCCCCGTTGGCGGCGTGCCCCAGGCCCGACTCGCGTACTACGCGTTCGCCGGACCGGCCCGGCTCCGGCTGCTCGTGCCCGCGGAAGATGTACGCGTCCTCCAGGAGCGTGGCCGGCTGGTCGCTCAGCCAGGCGCAGGGGTGCTCGGTCTCCGCCTCCAGCAGCCGGACCAGGGCGAGGTCGGCGCGGGGCGCGGCGGGGCCGGCCGCCGGGTCGGGCCGGTTCAGGTCGTACGCCAGCCGCGCCGCGGCCACCCGGCCGCCGAACGCGATCCCGAAGACGCCGTCGGGGCCCGTCTCCCGGCGCCGGCCGTCGTCGGTCGCGAGCACATGGGCGCAGGTCAGCACCCATCCCGGCGCGATCAGCACACCGCTGCCCCACAGCCGGGCATCGCGCGCTCCGGGCGCGGCGCGCAGTCCGACGGTGGCGCGTCCGGCGTGGTCGAGGAGCTGGGCGTAGCGGGCGCGGTCACCGCGGGCGGCGACGGGTGGCTCGGGGGGCGCCATCAGCGGCCCGAATCGTCCGGCCCCCGGCCCTCGGCCGCCCGCGGCCGGTGCCGCTCCTGCGGTGGCGGCGCGCCGCCGTCGTGCCGCCAGGTGAGGGTGACGGAGAGGTTGGCCTTGGCCTCGCCGTCCGCGAGCAGGGCGACGGCCTTGCCCGGCTTGGCCGACAGCTCCACCCCGAAGGTCACGCTGGTCTCGTCGGGCGCGACCCGCTCGGCGGCCTGGCGGACGCTGCTCGCGACCCCGCCGATCACCTCGCGGAGCCCCTCGACCCGGGCGCCGAGCGCGTCCCAGGCGCCGACGTCCTCGAAGTCCTCGTCCGCCGTCCCGTCGGCGCCGTCCGCCCCGTCGAGCCCGGGGGCGTCCAGCCGGGAGACCCGGGCCCAGACCTCCGTGCCATCGGGCAGTTCGATGCGCTGTGCGCGATCGTGCATCACGGCCTCCTGCTCCCCCTGGACGGCAATTCCCCGATTGCCGCAGGACCGTTGACAGGTGATCAGGCTAGCCCTCGGGCGCCTGTGGCGCGAGAGGTCGGTGGGCCTGCCTATCCTGGCCGGGAATGTCCCATGACCCCTGGTGGAGAGCGCGTGTATTTCACTGACCGTGGCATCGAGGAGCTGGAGAACCGGCGCGGCGAGGAGGAGGTCACCCTCGGGTGGGTGGCCGATCAGCTGCGTACGTTCGTCGATCTGAACCCCGACTTCGAGGTACCGGTGGAGCGGCTGGCCACCTGGCTGGCGCGGCTGGACGACGAAGAGGACGAGTAGGAGCGAAAGGGGCGGGGTGCGGGCGCCGCCGGCGGGCGGCGGGCGGCGGGCGCCACCTAAGGGTCGCGGCGCGTCATCTCCGGGCTGTCTCAGGGTCGGTGCCGCTTGACTTCCGCAAGCCGCGATATATCGTGTTCAACGAGGACGCGATATGTTGCGTTGCACGGCTATCCAGGGGAGGCCAGGAATGTCAGCCCGGACCGAGTGGTCGCAGAATCCGATGCAGGTGGCCGAACCACGCACACTGGAGATCGCGGATCCCTTCGACGCACTCAACGTGCGCGTGGTCGGCGGCGCGGTCAACGTCGTCGGCACCTCGGACGACGGCCCCGCCCGCCTGGAGGTCAGCGAGCTGCACGGCCGCCCGCTGACCGTCTCGCTCAGCGACGGCACGCTGTCCATCGCGTATGACGACCTCCCCTGGAAGGGCTTCTTGAAGTTCCTCGACCGCAAGGGGTGGAACCGCAGCGCGGTGATCTCGGTGACGGTGCCGACCGCCACCCGCGTCGAGGTCGGCGTGATCGGCGCGACCGCGGTGATCTCCGGCATCGCCGGGCGTACGGACGTGCGCGGCGTCTCCGGCGGCACCACGCTCGTCGGACTGACCGGCGCGGTGCGGGCCGACACCGTCTCGGGCGACGTCGAGGCGCAGTCGCTCGCCGGCGATCTGCGGTTCAACTCCGTCTCGGGCGATCTGACGGTCATCGACGGCGCGGGCGGCGGGGTGCACGCCGACTCCGTCAGCGGCGACATGGTCCTCGACCTGGCCCCCGCCAGGGGCGCCGACATCAGCCTGACGACCGTCTCCGGCGAGGTCGCCATCCGGCTGCCCGACCCGGCCGACGCCACGGTGGACGCGAACACCACGTCGGGCACGGTCTCCAACGCCTTCGACGATCTGCGGGTCAGCGGCCAGTGGGGCGCGAAGAGGATCACCGGCTCGCTGGGCGCGGGCACCAGCACGCTCAAGGTCACCACCGTCTCCGGCGGTCTGGCCCTGCTGCGCCGCCCCGCCTTCGAGGACTCCCCCACCCCGCCCGCCGAGAAGAAGGTGCGCTGACATGTCTCCCGTCTTCGCCCATGGCCGCCTCCGGCTCTACCTCCTCAAGCTGCTCGACGAGGCCCCGCGGCACGGCTACGAGGTCATCCGCCTGCTGGAGGAGCGCTTCCAGGGCCTCTACGCCCCCTCGGCCGGCACGGTCTACCCCCGGCTCGCCAAGCTGGAGGCCGAGGGCCTGGTGACGCACGCGACCGAGGGCGGCCGCAAGGTCTACTCGATCACCGACGCCGGCCGGGCCGAACTCGCCGACCGCGGGGGCGAGTTGGCCGATCTGGAGCTGGAGATCAGGGAGTCGGTCGCGGCACTCGCCTCGGACATCCGGGAGGACGTGAGCGGTTCGGCGCGGGATCTGCGCCGCGAGGTCCGGGCGGCCGCCCAGCAGGCGCGCGCACAGGCCGGCGCGGCCGGGGCCCGGAAGGCCGGGAGAAGCGGGCAGCAGGGCTCCCGGGGCGACGACTCCCCCGGCCCCTACCCGGACTACTCCGACTACTTCGACGCCGCGTTCGGCGACAAGGAGTCCTGGCGGCAGGCGAAGGAGGAGTTCCGGCGCGCCAAGGACGAGTGGAAAGAGCAGGCGCGGCGGGCGAAGGAGGAGAGCAAGCGGGCCAGGCAGGACGCCCAGCGGGCCCGTAAGCAGGCCAGGGACGCGCAGGCGTTCGCCCGCGAGGAGGTCCAGCGGGTCGTCAAGCGCCTGCAGGAGCAGACGCAGGGGGCGGTGCGGTCCGGCGACTGGTCGGGGGCGGTGCGCGAGGCGCTGGCCGAGGTGTCCCGCGAGGTGGGCCGCTTCACCGGCGAGTGGTCGGGCGAGGGCCGGTCCGGCGAGCGGAACGGCTCCGGGTCCGGCGGCGGGGACGAGGCGGCCCGGGTGACGGTCGAGCGCGTCGACCTGGCCAAGGACGACGCCCGGCAGGACGCGCAGGAGGCGCCGCCGGCCCCGGAGTGGGCGAAGGAGCCGGCCAGCGGCGATCCGGCCCGCGACTTCGACCGGCTACTGGACCGCTTCCGCGACGATCTGCGGGACGCGGCGCGCGACCACGGCGTCACGGCCGACCAGCTCACGGAGTCCCGCCGGCGGCTGTCCGCGGCCGCCGCGCACATCGGCGCGCTGCTGCGCCATCCGGAGCGGCACGGGTCCCGTACGGACCCGGACGCGTAACCCAGCGGAAGCAGGGGCGGGCGCGCAGGGACCGCGCCCGCCCCGACGGGCGGCCGAAACCGACCCCACCTCCAGCAGACCCCTTACGGGCCCCAACAGGCCGCCAGCTACACAGAGTTGCCATCTGCGTGCTGGATTCACGCGGCGTAATCGGGGAAGGCAGTATTTCGCACGGCTTTTCGTCCGGCACCGGGTTCCAGGGAGCCCCAGCTGCCCGACTCCGCGGACCGACGGCCGTGTTCCGGACTACCACCCCTCTCCCTGTCTGCGCACGCATCGTGAAGGCCATGAGGTGAAGCGATGTCCGAATACCATTCGGTCGCCCGCCGGATGTGGCACCTGCTGGAGCCCCTGCACGCCACGCTGTACTTCGCCCCCGAGGCCCGCCAGGTCGCCGCCGACCTCGGCTACGACATCGGCTCCCGCTGGCCCAGCTACTTCGCCTGGCGCACCGCCCCGCTGGGCGCTGCCGGGCCCGATCTGGTGGCCGCGACGTACTACACCTTCAGCCCGCGGATGATCGCGCAGCACGTCCCGCGGATCTGGACCGTCGCGGAGCCGGCCAAGGTGCTGGACGCGCGGCTGCTAGCCATGGACCGCGCGCTGACCGCCCTCATCGGCCGCCGGCTGAGCCGCGCACAGCTCATGGAGGCGGCCCGCCTGGCGCGCCAGGCCGCCGAGAACGCCGGCCCGGCCGCCCGGCCGCTGGCTGCCGCCAACCGCGATCTGCCCTGGCCGGACGCACCCCATCTGGTGCTCTGGCAGGCCGCGACGGTCCTGCGCGAACACCGCGGCGACGGCCATCTGGCGGCCCTGCTGACCTGCGGTCTCGATCCGTGCGAGGCCCTGGTGTCGTTCGCCGCGATCGGTGCCGCGCCGGCCGCGGACTTCGCGGGACGCGGCTGGAGCGGCCAGGAGTGGAGCGAGGCCCGCCGCCGCCTCGCCGCCCGCGGCTGGATCGCCCCGGACGGCACCGCGACCGAGCGCGCCCGCACGGAACGCGACGCGATCGAGCGGATGACGGACCGGCTGGCGGCCGGCCCCTGGCGGGCCCTGGGCCACCCCCGCGCCGAACGGCTGGCACAGCTGCTCCACCCCGTCCTCGGCGCGGTCTTCGAGGCCGGCTACCTGCCGCGCCACAACACCCTGGGCATCGGCACGCTCAAGGTGGGCTACCCCTAGGGTCTGTCCGACCCTGACCCATAGGACGGTCCCCAGGGTCATTCCCCGGACAGCGAGATCAGCGCCGCCACCCCGTCCGTCCGCAGTTCGGCCGGCTCCTGAGCGTCCGTCAGCAGTGCGGCGTCGAAGCGCTCCAGGCGCACCCCGGGGTCCGTGCGGAGCCGGGTGTGCCCCTCCAGCGCGACCACGACAGCGGCCTCGTGCCCGTCGGCTCCTGGCGCCGGCCGCCGGCCCGGTGCCACCACCCGCGTCCCCCGCACCAGCTCCACGGTCGCCGCCGCCCGCCCCTCCCGGAGCATCACATTGAGGTTGACGACCGGGCCGGCCAGGAGCCGGCAGTCGGTGACGGCGGCGCCGGGGAAGGGGAACGGGCGGTGGCGGCCCGGCAGGAGGTGCGCGGTGCCGTCCACCGTGAGCTCCAGCCCGGCGCCGTCGACGACGGTGAGGATCCGCCGGACGCCGGGCAGCGGCGAGTACGGGCCGTCCCGGGTGACATCGGCCAGGCTGACGCGCCAGGCGAAGGCGTCCCAGCCCGCGCCCGGAGGGTGGGCGGCCACCTCGCGGGTCACCCCGCCGCCGTTGCTCCACGGCGCGGCGGCCCGCCCCGCCGCCCGTAGGATCCGCATGTTCCTCAGCTCCCCGTGGAGTGACGGCACCGAGCGGTGACGGCGGCCGTCAGACCGTCAGACCTCAGACCGTCAGCACGATCTTGCCGAACAGGTCGCCCTGCGCCATCTTGGCGAAGCCCTCGCGCGCCCGGTCCAGCGGCAGCGTCGAGTCGATGACCGGGCGGATGCCCTTGGCGGCGCAGAAGCTCAGCAGCGCGGCCAGCTCCTCCTTCGTGCCCATGGTGGAGCCGACGATCTTCAGCTCCAGGAAGAAGATGCGGTTGAGCTCCCCGCGCTCGGGGGTGTAGCCGCTGGTGGCGCCGGAGATGACCAGGGTGCCGCCGGGCCGGAGCGACTTGACGGAGTGGGACCAGGTGGCCGCGCCGACGGTCTCGATGACCGCGTCCACCCGGTGCGGCAGCCGCTCCCCGGTGGCGAACACCGCCTCCGCGCCCAGCTCCAGGGCCCGCTTGCGCTTGGCCTCGTCCCGGCTGGTGGCGAAGACCCGCAGACCCGCCGCGGCGCCCAGCACGATGGCCGCGGTCGCGACGCCGCCGCCCGCGCCCTGGACCAGGACGCTGTCCCCGGGCCGCACGCCCCCGTTGGTGAACAGCATCCGGTACGCGGTCAACCAGGCGGTCGGCAGGCAGGCGGCCTCCTCGAAGGAGAGCTCCTTCGGCTTGGGCAGGACGTTCCAGGCGGGGACGGTGACCTGCTCGGCGAAGGTGCCCTGGTAGCGCTCGGTGAGGATGGAGGGCTTCTCCCTGGGGCCGACGCCGTGGCCTGTCTGGCCGATGACGGAGTGCAGGACGACCTCGTTGCCGTCCGCGTCGACACCGGCGGCGTCGCAGCCGAGGATCATCGGCAGGGACTCCTCGGTGATGCCGACCCCGCGCAGCGACCACAGGTCGTGGTGGTTGAGGGAGGCGGCCTTGACGTTGACGGTCGTCCAGCCGGGGCGTACGTCGGGGGCCGGGCGCTCCCCCAATTCGAGGCCGTTCAGCGGCTGGTCACGGTCGATGCGGGCGGCATAGGCAGCAAACATGAGCCCAACGTAGGCCGCGGCCGCGCGCTGCGGTACCGCGTACGGGTGTGACACGCACCGCGATACGGCAGCCGCGCACCGCCACCACGGACCGCGGCCCGCACCGCGACGGGCCGGGCCGGGCCCGCACCCTCGCAGGTGCGGGCCCGGCCCGTTCGCGTACGGCGGGAGCGCTCAGCGGCGGGCCACGCCCTCGGCGCGGGCGGCGGCCGCGACGGCGGCGGTGACCGCCGGGGCGACCCGCTCGTCGAACGGCGAGGGGATGACCCGGTCGGCGCTGAGTTCGTCGGCGACGACGGCGGCCAGCGCCTCGGCGGCGGCGAGCTTCATGCCCTCCGTGATCCGCGAGGCCCGCACCTGCATGGCACCGGCGAAGATGCCCGGGAAGGCCAGCACGTTGTTGATCTGGTTGGGGAAGTCGCTGCGCCCGGTGGCGACCACGGCCGCGTACTTGTGCGCGACATCGGGGTGGATCTCCGGGGTGGGGTTGGCCATCGCGAAGATCAGCGAGTTCTTCGCCATCTTCGCCACCGCCTCCTCGGGCACCGTGCCGCCGGAGACCCCGATGAAGACATCGGCGCCGTCCAGGGCGTCCTCCAGCGAGCCGGTCAGCCGGGCCTTGTTGGTGAAGCCGGCCACCTCGCGCTTGACGTCCGTGAGGTCGGCGCGGTCGGCGGAGACCACACCCTTGCGGTCGCAGACCGCGACATCGCCGATCCCCGCCTCGATGAGGATCTTGGCGATGGCGACACCGGCCGCACCGGCACCGGAGATGACCGCCCGCAGCTGGCCGAGCGAGCGGTCGGTGAGCTTGGCGGCGTTGCGCAGCGCGGCCAGCGTGACGACGGCCGTGCCGTGCTGGTCGTCGTGGAAGACCGGGATGTCCAGCGCTTCCTGGAGGCGGCGCTCGATCTCGAAGCACCGGGGCGCCGAGATGTCCTCCAGGTTGACGCCGCCGAAGGACGGGGCGAGCCGGACGACGGTCTCGACGATCTCGTCGGTGTCGGTGGTGGCGAGCGCGATCGGCACCGCGTCCACCCCGCCGAACTGCTTGAAGAGGATGGCCTTGCCCTCCATCACGGGGAGGGAGGCCTCCGGGCCGATGTCGCCCAGGCCCAGCACCGCGGTGCCGTCCGTGACGACCGCGACGACCTGGGACTTCCATGTGTAGTCGTGCACGAGCTCGGGCTGCTCGGCGATGGCGCTGCACACCTTGGCCACGCCGGGTGTGTACGCGAGGGACAGGTCGTCCTTGTCGCGCACCGGAACGGTGGCCTGGATGGCCATTTTGCCGCCGCGATGCAGCGCGAAGGCCGGATCGAAGGTGCCGTCGGGCGCCGTGCCCGTGCCTTCGTCCGCGCCCGTATTGCCGTCGCTGCGAGGATTGACGATCTCCGCTGCCACTTGTCTTACCCCTTTATTCGTAAATCTGCTGAGGGTGGCCACTCCCTGGTTGAGGAGTGGGCGGGCACCGCGTCCGCGCCCCGTGTGGCGGATGGCCGCCGCGCGGGGGGAGGTACGGACGCCGGGCGCGCCGCACACGCGCCCTGAGCCCCGGATGAGGGGTGTAACGCACCTTTCTACCGGACGGGCGCGGGACCCGACGAGTCAGATTCATTACCCTCGGGTTCAAGGTTTCGACAAAAACGGCGCAACGGCGGAAAAGGGCGGAAGACCCCTCGCCCCGCTGTCCGGATTCCGAGACATCCGGAGTGCGCCGAGCGCCCCTTGCAGCCCGTTGACGACCGGTTCCCCTTGCCGCACAAGGCCGCCACCTCGTCGTCCCCGTCCGTTATCCGATTTTGACCTGAACGGCAGTCCGAATACCGGAGTCCGGATGGCAGGATTCCGTCACCAACCGAGGTCGCGACGCTCGAAGGTGTGTGCCCCGGCCCTTTTGTCACGTCTCCGCCACGTCGGCTTCTCCATCCGCAGGAGGAACAGCATGACCGCAAGCACCACCCGTCGCAGGGCCGCCGGCAGGTCGCGTACAGCCGTGGCCACAGCGGCCGCGGTCGCCGCTTCGCTGATGCTCCTCAGTGCCTGCGGCGACCAGACGGACGCGGCCGTCGCCAAGCGAGAGGCGAAGAAGAACCGCAACGTCAACGCGCCGCTGTTCAAGCTGCTGCCCAAGGACGTCCAGGAGATCGGCCTGATCCAGGTCGGCTCGGACATCACCTACAAGCCGGTGGAGTTCCGTACGAACGGCAAGGTCACCGGCATCGACCCGGACCTCGCGGCGGCGATGGAGAAGGCCCTGGGCATCAAGCTCAACTTCAACAACGCCACCTTCGACACCCTCATGGGCGGCCTGAAGTCCCAGCGCTACGACATCGCGATGTCGGCGATGACGGACACCAAGGAGCGCCAGGAGGGCATCGACAGCAACACCGGCAAGAAGATCGGCCAGGGCGTCGACTTCATCGACTACCTCAACGTCGGCGTCTCGCTCTACACCCAGAAGGGCAAGGCCAACGGCATCGACGGCTGGGAAACGCTGTGCGGCAAGAAGCTCGCGGTACAGCGCGGCACCGTCTCGCACGACCTGGCCAAGGACAAGTCGAAGGCCTGCGAGAAGAACGACGAGGAGCCGATCGGCATCGAGGCGTTCGACAACGACTCCGAGGCCCAGACCCGGCTGCGCACCGGCGGTGTGGACGCCGTCTCCAGCGACTACCCGGTCGCGGCGTACGCGGTGAAGGTCTCCGGAGGCGGCAAGGACTTCCAGATGGTCGGCGGCGAACCGCTCAAGGCGGCCCCGTACGGCATCGCGGTCCCCAAGGGCCAGGAGAAGCTGCGCGACGCCCTCAAGGCAGCCGTGGAACTCACGATCAAGAACGGCTCGTACGCCAAGGTCCTGGACAAGTGGGACGTCAAGGACGCGGCGGTCAAGGAAGTGAAGCTCAACGGCGGCAGCTGAGCCGCCGGCAGCCGTCCCGTCCCCTCCGGCCACCCCGCCGAACGCTGAAAGGCAACATCCGTGTCAGTTGACGTCGACAAGTCGGCCCAGCCGCCGGCGGACGCTCCGCCGCCCCAGCCCGAGCCCATCAAAGCCATCCCGGTCCGCCACTACGGCCGCTGGATCGCGGCGATCGTCGTCATCGGGGTGCTCGCCCTGCTCGTACGGGCCTTCGCCTCCGGGAACGTCAACTGGGGCGCGATCCCGGAGTACATGTTCAACGCGGACATCCTCAAGGGCCTGCGCAACACCCTGCTGATCACCGTGCTCTCGATGGTCATCGGCATCGTGCTCGGCGTGATCCTGGCCGTGATGCGCCAGTCCAAGAACCCGGTGACCTCGACCGTCTCGTGGTTCTACATCTGGTTCTTCCGCGGTACGCCGGTCTACGTCCAGCTGTTCCTGTGGTTCAACCTGGGCCTCGTCTTCCAGTACATCGACATCATGCCGATCTACAAGGACGAGTGGTCGGACTTCATGACCCCGTTCCTGTGCGCGCTGCTGGGCCTCGGCCTGAACGAGGCGGCGTACATGGCGGAGATCTGCCGGGCCGGTCTGAACGCCGTCGACGAGGGCCAGACCGAGGCGGCGCATGCGCTGGGCATGAGCCACGGCAAGACGCTGCGCCGGATCATCGTGCCGCAGGCGATGCGGGTGATCGTGCCGCCGACCGGCAACGAGGTCATCAACATGCTGAAGACCTCGTCGCTGGTGATCGCGGTCCAGTACTACGACCTGCTCCAGGCCGCCCAGAACGTCGGCCGGGACTCCGGAGTGGTGGTCGAGATGCTGATCCTCGCCGCCACCTGGTACCTGATCGCCACTACGGTGCTGAGCATCGGGCAGTACTACCTTGAGCGCTACTACGCCCGCGGCTCCAGCCGCCAGCTCCCGCCCACTCCGCTCCAGCGCGCCAAGGCGAAGCTGGCCGGCGGCTTCAACCGCTCCGCCGGAGGTGTCGGATGACCAGCAAGATCACCACGAACAAGACCGGCGGCACCAGCGGCGGCCCCATGGTCCTGGCCGAGGGCGTCCACAAGTCCTACGGCGCTGCCCACATCCTCAAGGGCATCGACCTGGAGGTCGCGCCCCGGGAGGTCTTCTGCCTGATCGGCCCGTCCGGCTCCGGCAAGTCGACGTTCCTGCGCTGCATCAACCACCTGGAGAAGGTCAACGCCGGCCGGCTGTCCGTCGACGGCGAACTGGTCGGCTACCGCGAGCACCACGGCAAGCTCTACGAGCTGCGCGACCGCGAGGTCGCCGCCCGCCGCCGCGACATCGGCATGGTCTTCCAGCGCTTCAACCTCTTCCCGCACATGACCGCGGTGGAGAACATCATGGAGGCGCCGATCCAGGTCAAGGGCGAGTCCAAGGCGACCGCCCGGGAGCGCGCGACCAAGCTGCTGGACCGCGTCGGCCTCGCCGACAAGGCGGGGAACTACCCCTCGCAGCTCTCCGGCGGCCAGCAGCAGCGCGTCGCCATCGCCCGTGCGCTGGCGATGGAGCCCAAGCTGATGCTCTTCGACGAGCCGACCTCGGCCCTCGACCCGGAGCTGGTCGGTGACGTCCTGGACGTCATGAAGGACCTGGCCGCGGACGGTATGACGATGGTCGTCGTGACCCATGAGATGGGCTTCGCCCGCGAGGTCGGCGACTCGCTGGTCTTCATGGACAACGGCGTGGTCGTCGAGTCCGGCCATCCGCGCGAGGTGCTCGGCAATCCGCAGCACGAGCGGACGAAGTCGTTCCTGTCGAAGGTGCTGTAGGGGCGCCGCACGGCAGCGGTCCTTCGCGGCGGGCGTTCTCCTGCAGGAGAGCGCCCGCCGCACTCCTTGGCGCCCCTTACTTCAGGCCCAGCACCAGGGCGTCCGTGGGCGAGGCCCAGACCGTGCGCGCCTCCGAGAAGCCCGACTCGCGCAGCACCTGGGTGTGCCAGGCCGCCGACGGCGTGTCCCCGTCGGCGTGCTCGCCGTAGATCTCGAAGCGCTCGGCGGTCGGCGCGGCCAGCCGCGGGTCGGCGGCGGCCAGCCGCCACCACTCGGCCCAGTCGACCGCCCCGGCCGCCTTGGCCGCGTCCATCCGCGCGTGCCGGAAGGCCCGCTCGGCGGCGTTGATCCGCGGGGTGGACTCCTCGGGCATGTGGTCGGCGTTCAGGAAGACCCCGCCGTCCCGTACGAGCGTGCCGAGCTGCCCGTACAGCCCGCGCAGGTCCTCGGTGTGCAGCCAGTGCAGCGCGGTGGCGGTGAGCACCGCGTCGTACGCGTCGTGCGGCAGCTTCGCCGTCCAGTGCGGGTCCTTGAGATCGGCCCGTACGAAGCGGACCCGGGGCTCGCCCGCGAAGTACCCTTCCGCGATGGCCAGCAGCGCGGGATCCAGATCGACGCCCACACTCTCGGCCTCGGGGAACCGCTTCAGCAGCCGGTCGGAGATACTGCCCGTACCGCACGCCAGATCCAGGACCCGGGGCGCGGGGCCCACCAGCGCCTCGACCATGTCGAGCATCACCCGGAAGCGCTCCTCACGATCGGGGAGGTACACCTCCTGCTGCCGGTCCCAGCTGTTCTGCCATGCCTGCCAATCGGCGCCGACGGTGGTCTCGGTCATCGCAATCCCTCCAGGCCGTAATACCCTCTTAGTATCAACGCCCATTACGCGGGCACATACCGCACCCTAACCCCCGCCCGTAAGGACTACAAGTGGAACTGGCCTATTACTCGGACTATGCCGTGCGGCTGGTCAACACCGAGCAGCCCGAGCGCGGCGGCGACAGCCTCACCTCGGTGGAGGCCGTACGCGAGCTCTTCGGGCCCGCCCAGCAGATGGCCCGGCGCGCGACCGACAGCGACGTGACCCGGCTGCGCACGGTCCGCGCCCGGCTGCGCGCCATCTTCGAGGCCGCCGACGCCGGCGACGAGGTGCTGGCCGTGGACCTTCTCAACGCCCTCATGATGGAGTTCCCGGTCAGCCCGCAGGTCTCCGGCCACGAGTACCGGGATGACGACGGCCGGCCCAAGTGGCATATGCACATCGCCGACCATGCGGCCAACGCCACGGCCGGCTTCACCGCGACCGCCTGCATGGGCCTGGCCTTCCACCTCACCGAGCTGGGCGTGGACCGGCTGGGCCTGTGCCAGGCGAAGCCGTGCCGCAACGTCTACCTGGACACCTCGACCAACCGCTCGCGGCGCTACTGCTCCGACCGCTGCGCCACCCGCGCCAACGTCGCCGCCTACCGCGCCCGCAAGCGCCTGGAGAGCGAGCGCTCGGCCCGCAGCGGACGGACCGCCGACACCGCCCAGGACAGCACCCCGGCGACCGACCGCTGAATCCCCCGCGGCGACCGGAGGCGCACCCAGGCGCGGGCGATGACCAGTTCGTCCGGGACCACCCCGAATTCGCGGCTGTCGTTCTCGACGAACGGATTGTCCCCCTGGACCCACCAGCCGCTGTCGCAGTGCCGCACGGCCCGTTTGACGATCAGCAGATCCTGCCGGAACGGATGCCGCAGCACGACCACGTCACCGGGCCGCACCGCCGCCCCGTACTGCACCACCAGCTGGTCACCGGGCCGCAGCGTCGGCACCATTGACGGGTTGTAGACCTCGGCCAGCCCGAACGCCCGCAGCAGGCCGCCCCGCTCGCGCCCCGGATCCGCGCCCTCGCCCTGTCCCGGGCCGCGCTCCATCGCCCGCTCCGGCATCCCGTACCTCCCGGTCCGACCTCCCCCGGACTTCGTCCGGGGGCACCCCCATCTCGCTTCGCTCGCCGGTCCATCCTCCATCAGTCCCAGCGTGACACTGGACTTTTGCCCTAAGACCCCCGGGCCACCCGAGAAAAGCCTTCCTGCACCGAGTAATCTCGCACGTGAGAAGACGATCACGAGGAAGGACTGCACATGCTTTCCCGCCTGTTCGCCCCCAAGGTCAAGGTCAGCGCCCACTGCGACCTGCCCTGCGGCGTGTACGACCCGGCCCAGGCCCGTATCGAGGCCGAGTCGGTCAAGGCCGTCCAGGAGAAGTACCAGGCCAACGAGGACGCGGACTTCCGCACCCGCGCGGTCCTGATCAAGGAGCAGCGCGCCGAGCTGGCCAAGCACCACGTCTCGGTGCTGTGGAGCGACTACTTCAAGCCCCCGCACTTCGAGAAGTACCCGGAGCTGCACCAGCTGGTCAACGACACCCTCAAGGCCCTCAGCGCCGCCAAGGGTTCCAACGACCCGGCCACCGGCCAGAAGGCCCTGGACTACATCGCCCAGATCGACAAGATCTTCTGGGAGACCAAGAAGGCCTGATCTTTGGCCAGGCCATCTGACCTGCGGTTTCGCTGGTCATATCGCCTACCTGTCCGCACCCGGTCCGCAGGCCGCCGAGAACGGCGTCCATGACGGAGCGGGTGCGGTCTTCTTCTCCCGGCCAGAGGCGCGCGCAGGCCCGCAGGCCGATGACCGCGGTCGCGCGCCAAGAACGAGCCGGACCTGCTTGACGCTCGCTCCGCCGACGATGAGGGCGGAGGCGAAGGGGTGCCGGAGGGCGCGGGGCACCGTGTACGGCGGCTCGACGGGCTTGCGGCCCTCGCGTACCGGCCAGTTTACGCGCTGCAGCATCCAGCGAGGCAGATCAGCATGGTTCATCCGAACGTCGCCACTCACCCGATTCTGAGTCTCACAGGACTGAGATACAGCATCCGCGAGCGTCAGCTGCTCCAGGGCGTCTCCTTGGAGCTGGCCTCCGGGGAGTCCGTCGCGGTGACCGGCCCGAGCGGCAGCGGAAAGAGCACCTTGCTGTCGTTGATTCTGGGCCTCATCACCCCAGGCAGGGGGCAAGTGTCGGTAGTCGGCCGCGACATGTCCGCGCTTCGCGGCAAGCGCCTGGCCCGGCATCGCGCACAGCACCTCAGCATGATTTTCCAGTTCGGGGAGCTGCTTCCGGAACTGACTCCCGTGGAGAACGTGGCGCTGGCAGCGCTGCTGGCCGGGGAGCCTCGGCAGGCTGCTTACGAGCGGGCGACCGGTCTGCTCGACGAGGTGGGCGTTACCGGCACCACTGCCACCACGGGCGAGCTGTCGGGCGGTGAGCGTCAGCGGACCGCGGTGGCACGTGCCTTGATGAACAAGCCATCGTTGATCCTTGCCGATGAGCCGACCGGCTCGCTGGACACCGCCGCGCGCGGCACGGTGGCCGATCTGCTGTTCTCGCTGCCGCAGCGCTGGGGTTGCGGGCTGCTTGTGGTCACCCACGATCCGAGTGTGGCTGCTCGCGCCGACCGGCACTTCAGCCTGCGCGAGGGTCTCCTGCACGCTGAGCAGGTGTCGGCATGACGAGGGCGCGGCGCGGCGGCGGTCTCGGGACCCCGTGGCAGATGCTGCGGATCGGCCAGGCCGCCCGGCGGGGCCGGGCAGCGAGCGCCACACGCTTCGTGGCGCTGTTGTTCGCCACCGCAGCACTGTGCCTGGCTTTCACGTCCTTGGTTGCGGTGTACGCCGGCTACGCGGGAACGGAGGAGCGCACCGCGGCCCGCAGTCCGCAGCGCGTGGCAGGCGGCCACGGCGCGGCGCTGGCCCGCTACTTGCTCAAGCAGGACACGTTGGATGATGCGCGCGCCTACACCGTCGTGTTTGTGGAACCGGTGAGCTCCGCCGTCGCCCCACCGCCTGGTTTGGCCTCGTGGCCTTCCCCCGGCGAAGCGGTGCTCTCGCCCGCCTTGCTCCGGGCGGGAGCTCACGAGCACATCGCCGATCGCTACGGCAGACTGGCAGGAACGATAGGGCCAGAAGGGCTGGCGTCTCCCAGTGAACGCTTCGCCTATGTCCGGCCCGTGCACAGCATGCGGGGAATGGTGGAGGCGCGCCCCATTCATGGATTCGGTGCCGCGGCGGAGTGGGGCAATGGAGACTTCACCCACCAGCGGCCCATCTGGGAATTCCTGCTGACCGTCTGCGGCTTTCTGCTGCTCCCCGCAGCCGCCTGTGTGGTGCTGGCCGCCCGGATGGGCGCTGACGAGCGGGACCGCCGCACCGCCCTCGTCACCGCCCTGGGCGCACTGCCGGCTCACCGCCGACTCATCGTCATCGGGGAAGCGGCCGCCCCCGTGATTCTGGGAGCGGTGGTCGGATCGGTGCCGGCTGCCGTCGGCTGCCTGATCGACGTGCCCGTTTCCCTTGCGTACTTCACCCTCTACGCGCCGGACCTGCGGGCTTACGCTCCCTGGCTTGTCGGCGCGGCATTGCTGTCACTGGTCGTGACACTCGCCGCGGTCACCGCTTTGCACCGCCACCGGCGGTCGGCAGCAGCCACACGGCCTCGCGCCTCCCGCGCAACCCTGTCCAGGATCGCCTGCTGGGCTTGTCCGTTGTTTCTGCTGGCCGCCTCGTACGGCCCGGGACTCGCCCCGTCGCCCGCGTCGCGCGTGCTGTTTCAGGCAGTGGGCACGCTCGGCGGATTTGCCACCCTGCCTTCGCTCATTGCAGCAGCCTGCACCGCGGCCGGGTCTGCTCTGGCGGGATTCTCCCGCCGCTGGGCCGGGCCTGCTGCCCTGATCTCGGGGCGGTGGATGTCGGCTTCTGCCGCCACCACGGCACGCCTGGTGTGCTCGGTGGTGATCGCCATCGGGCTTACCGGCGAGGCGCAACTGTGGATGTCTCGCATGGCCGAGCCGGTCCGGCAGGCAACAGCCGTACACCAGATGGTGGGGAACAGCGTGCTGACGGTGGCCAGCCCCCAGCGCCTCACCCCGCAGTTCGCCGTGTCGCTGCCCGAAGAAGCCGTCCTTGTCTCGCTGGACATGAACAAGAGCACCGCGCGTCTCACTGCTACATGCCGTGACCTCACCCTTCTGCGTCTTCCCTGCCACTCCGGCGCGGTCACTCCCGTGAGACAGGCCGACGCACGCCTGCGCTACGCCCTTGGCGACGGCACCGCAATCACCACTGCCGTCACACCGCATGCGCCCGCCCCCACGAGCGAGCGAGCACTGCTGCTCTCCCGTCATGCGAGCGCGCTCGACATCTCCGAGATCAAGCGCACAGCACACCGCACGCTCGCACCTGGAACCAGCGTCAGTGCACTGGGCACCGACTGGATCAGCGGAGGGAAGGTCCTCAGCGACCAGGCGGGCTGGTTGCTCCTCTTCGGCCTGCTCGGCACGTCCATCCTCGCCGTAGGGTTCGCGCTCAACACCCAGGCCGAGTTCTTGCGCCAAGGGCGTGCCGCTGCGCCCGTGGCGGTGCTCTGCGGCCGTCGCACGATCTTCTTCGGGCTCAGCGGGTGGAGTCTGTTTGCTCCCCTCCTCGTCTCCGGAGCCATCGGAGTCTTCGTCTACTCCTGGCTCGCCGGGCCCCTGGTCGCTGACGGATACGCGAGTACCTCGTCGACCCTGATGCTCGCCGGCCTCGGAGTGAGCTGCGTTCTGGGGCTGTTGCTGTGGGGATGCGGTGGTATCAGCGCCGCCCGCCTCGCCAGCCGCTGGCGCCCCAACGGCGATTGACTGCACACGGGCGTACCTCACCGAGGCGAGGGGTCGACTTGGCCCCCGTCGGCCCGTGCGCAGCCGCTACAGAGCAGGCCGCCGGGCTTCGGCGGCCTGCTCTGTGTTGTGGTGCCCGTCCGCGGGCCGGGGTGGTCCGTGGCGGGCCGTCAGTCGTCGAGGAACGTCAGGTCGAGCCGGGCGAGGCGTTCGGGGTCGGTGAGGATGTCGAGGGCGACGACCTTGCCGCCTGCGACGGTGAAGGCGGCGACCGACATCGGGCGGCCCTGGGACATCGCGACGGCGCCGGCGGCTCCGTTGACGAGTGCGGGCCGGGTGAACTCGGCGAGCCGGGCGAAGGTCATCGCGCCCTCGGCCACGGCCCGGGCGCCGTGCACCACGCTGCTCGGGCGCAGCGAGCCGCCGTCCGAGCGCACCACGACGTCCGGGTCGAGGACCGCGACGAGCGCCTCCAGGTCCCCGCCGCGCGCGGCGGTGAGGAAGGCGGCGACGACCTCGTGCTGGGCGGTCAGGTCGGCGTCGGGGGCCGGGGCGGCGCCCCGCACCCGGCGGCGGGCGCGGCTGGCGAGCTGCCGGGCGGCGGCCGGGGTGCGGCCGACGACGGGGGCGATCTCGTCGAAGGGCACCGAGAACAGGTCGTGCAGGACGAAGGCGAGGCGCTCGGCCGGGGTCAGGGTCTCCAGGACCACGAGCAGTGCCAGGCCGACGGAGTCCGCGAGCAGCACCTCGTGCTCGGGGTCGACGCGCTCCGCGCTGCTGACGACCGGGTCGGGCACATGGACGCCCAGTGGCTCCTCGCGCCGCTGGGTGCGCGAGCGCAGCATGTTCAGGCTGACCCGGCCGACGACGGTCGTCAGCCATCCGCCCAGGTTCTCCACGCCGCCGGTGCCGGCACGGCTGACGCGCAGCCAGGCCTCCTGCACCGCGTCGTCCGCGTCGCTCAGCGAGCCCAGCATCCGGTAGGCCACCGCGCGCAGCCGGCTGCGGTGCTGCTCGAACTGCGCCGCCAGGAAATCGTGTTCGTCCATCGGTCACATTCCTCCGTCACCTCGTGTCAGAGCAATGACTCGCGAAACCGTGCCGATGTGACGCGCAGCGGCACCTGACGACATATGGAGGAACGCGGTCATGCGTATCAAGAACCCGGCGATGGTCCTTCCGGACGCCATGAAGGGCATCGGGCACCTGCTCAAGGCCACGCAGCAGGGCGGGGTGCCGCAGCTGACGCTGGAGCTGATCGGCGTCCGCGCCAGCCAGATCAACGGCTGCGGCCCGTGCGTCCTCGGCCACTACGAGGAGGCCAAGAAGGCCGGCGAGACCGATGAGCGGCTCGCGGTGGTGGCGGCCTGGCGGGAGACGCCGTTCTTCACCGACGCCGAGCGTGCCGCGCTGGCCCTGACCGAGACCGTCACCCGGCTCGCCGACCGTACGGGGGACGGCGTACCGGACGAGGTCTGGGACGAGGCCGCCAGGCACTACGACGAGCGGCAGCTCGCCGCGATCGTCCTCATGATCGGCACGCTCAACCTCTTCAACCGCATCAATGTCACCGTCAAGGAAGAGGCCGGCAACCCCAGCTGGGCGGCCTGAGGGACATGCGCCGGCGCGGCCACCAGCGCGGCCACCAGCGTGGGTGGCCGTGCCGGCGGACGCGGGCCGCGGGGCACGGAGCGCGGGGCGCGGGGGGCCTACTCGATGACGCGGGGGGCCACCCTGCGCCGCGGCGTCCATGTCTCCTCGTCCTCCAGCAGATAGTCGGGGCGGCGCGGGCCGCCGCGGCGCTGCCCCTCGTTCCGCGTCGCACCGCGTCCGCCGGGCGTGCCCACAAGGCCCGGCCCCCGGGTGCCGCGGTCCTTGCCCGACGCGGCGGCCTGTGTGCCGCCGCGGCTGCGGTGCAGCCCGGAGCCCCCCTGGGCCACGCCGCCGACGCCCGTGTCGCCGGGAGCGCCTGCCGTGCCGCCGCGCTGACGGGCCGGGCCGGTGCCCGTTCCCGTACGAGCGGCACCCGTTCCGGTACGAGCGGCACCCGTTCCGGCGCGACCGGCCGGTGCCCCCGCGCCGCCACTGCCCGCGGAGCCACTGCCCGCGGCGCCACTGCCCGCGGCGCCACTGGCCTTGACGCCGCCGGACGGCGGACCGCCCGGTATTGCGCCCGGCACTGCGGCCGGGATTGCAGGGAGTGTCGGCGGTCCGGCGGCGGTGCCGTGCGAGCCGCCCGTACGGGAAGGCAGGCGGGCCACGCCGGTGCCGCCGTCGCCGGTTCCGCCGCCGCCCGCGCCGCCCGCGCCGCCCGCTGGGCCGGTGTAGCCGTCGAGGCCGGTCCCGATCTCGGGTGCCGGCGTGGCCGCGGCGGTTCCGCCCGGACGGCCGGAGGCGTGGGGCGGGGCGGGCATGCGCGGGGAGGAGTGGCCCGGACCGTGTGCGCCGGAGGGCATGGCGGCGGCCCCGCCCGCGGGCCGCCGGGAGAGACCGGCGGGCATGGGGGCCGGAATGACCGGTACGCCGCCCGGCGGCTCGTACGGCGGCCTTTCGGGAATGTCGCCGTCCTTCGCCGGCTCGGGCTTCTGCAGCCGGGCCGTGCTCTGCTTGTGCGAAGTCCCCAGTTTCTCCATGGCTATCGCGGACTCGAGTTCCTGGCGCTTGAATTTCGGCATCCACAGGTCCCCGTTCACCAGGTCGCCCTCGGAGTCCACGGTCCACTTCGCGAGGACGTGCTCGGTGCGCATTCCGCTGTCGAGGTCGTTCTGCACCATCTGATGGGCGTCGGAGAGCCGTTGCAGGTAATGGTGGCCGTCGAACATGAGGAAGAACGGTGCGACTTCGGTGCCGTACTGAATCGCCCGCTCGAAACTGAGGTAGGGCTCTTCCGGCTCCGCCCAGTCGATCATGCGCATAGCATCCTTGGCGTCGCGCAGGGAGTCCGCGGCCTCCCCCATGGCTTTTGCCACTTCCTGTGCGTAGGGCGCGCCTTTCTTGAAGTTGAGGCTGATCTTCTGCGCCTGTTCCCAGAACCTGTCCGCGGATTCGCCGTGCCAGTTCTCCAGCACCTTGGCGACGGCGTCGTCGAAACGCTTCTTGATTCCGGACGTTCCGTCCCTGCCCACCAGGTCGTCGTGGATGTCCTGCCAGTGCCCGGCGACGTCCCTGACCAGCTCGGGCTTGGCCGTCTCCACCATCTCCCGGAGCTCCGAGGCCCCTCTTCATAGGCTTCCTTGACCCGCCGGGACCGCCGGCCGAAATCATCGATGAGTTCCGTGATCAGGGAGAGAATGTCGTTCGAGATGTAGGACTTCATCTCGTTGTGAGCCGCATAGAGTTCGTCCGCCTCGAAGAAATTCCAGCCCAAGGCCCCCGGCGGCAGGTACGTGTTGTTGTCGGCCTTTCCGTTCGGGCCGCCCATGTCCCGGATGACCTCATTGAGTTCCCGTACGACCTGATCCAGCGCATCGAGGTCGACCCGGTACCGCTCCTTTGCCATTGATGACCCCCGTGAATGTGAGAAAGATGCTGCCGGGGACGGCGCCCGGCGTCTTTCATCCTGACGGGGCGGTAAGTCATCCGGAAGTCCTCATTGATGCGCAGAGACCGGAGATTGATACCCTCGCGTGCATCAGAGGGGCGGCCGCCGCCCCCGGTGGGGGAAGAATGCCGAACGATCCGAGTACGCATCAGCTGCGTCTGCTGCTCGTGCTGGCGGAGGAGTTGCACTTCGGCCGTGCGGCCGAGCGCCTGTTCATCAGCCAGCCCGCGTTCAGCCGTCAGATCCGCATGCTGGAGGAGCATCTGGGCGTGGCCCTCGTCGAGCGGTCCACGCGCCGGGTCGCCCTCACCCCGGCCGGGGAGGCGTTGCTGCCGCGGGTGCGTGCCGCGGTCGACGCCCTGGAGGAGCTGCGCGAGGCCGCCGATGCCGCGGCGCACGCGCACGCGGGACGGGTGGTGGTGGGTTCGTACCTCTCCGCCCTGCCCGCCCTGCGGATCCTCTTCGACCGGCTGCGCGGCCCCCGTCCGGGCCCGGAGATCGAGTGGCGCGACGTGGACAACGTCGATCAGGTGAACGCCCTGCGGGCAGGGCAGGTCGAGGCGGTCGTGTGCTACGGGCCCCTGCCCGCGGACATCCGCACGCTCCCGCTGGGGACCGAGTCACGGTTCGTCTGCCTGCCCGACACCCACCCGCTGGCGGACCGCGACACGGTGACCCTCGCGGAGCTGGCCGATCTGCCGGTCATCGGCTTCTCGCCCCATGTGCACCCGCAGTGGCGCGCGTTCTGGGCGGCCGACCCGCGCCCCTGCGGCACTCCCGTGCGCTACACCCGCCACACGGCCACCACCCTGGAAGCGTGTGTCTCCGCCGCCAGCCTGGGGCACGGCATCCGCTTCGTCCCCGAAAGCTGCCCGGAGCTGATGCCCCGGCCCGGCATCCGGTACCTCCCCGTCACCGACCTCGCCCGCTGCACCGCGGTGCTCGCCTGGCCGGCCGGCCGTCCCGTCTCCCCCGCCCTCGGATCACTGCAGCGCCTGCTGCGCGAGTACGCCCGCACCGTCACCACGAGGTGGAACGAGCTCTGAGGGCGTACGGGGCGCTGTGCCCGTCCGGCGGGCGTACGGGGCGCTCTGCCCGTCCGGCGCCGGACGCGGGCGGGTGCGGCGGCGCCCGGCTACGTCGACACCGGCAGCGGACCGTCGTGGCGGACGAGCCAGGCCCGGTACGCCTCGCTCGCCCAGGCGATCTCCATGTACGAGGCGGTCAGATCGGCGAAGAGGTCGTCCGGGGAGGCGGCGGGGGTGCCGTCCTGGCGGCAGGCCATGAACAGGCGGACGGCCAGCGGGTCGCCGTACAGCGGGCGGATGGCCATGCCGGGCCGGGAGCGGGCGGTCGGCTGGCAGGGGGTGACCACCTCGCCGGCCGTGACGAGGTCCACGGTGGTGAGGTAGTCGCCGTGCGTGACCTTGGGGTTGACGCCGGCGGCGGCCCAGATGCGGCGCAGGCCCGCCCATTCGCCGTCCACCGTCGGGTCCACCATCCACTGGTCGTCGGCGAGGTCCGCGACCCGGACGATCTCCTTCGCGGCGGCCGGGTGGGTGTCGGCCAGCGCGATGAACTGCGGTTCCCTGGCGATGAGTTCGTACTCGACCAGACCGTCGGGGACACGCAGCGGAGCGCCCTCGACCTCGTGCACGAAGGCGGCGTCCAGCTGGCCCATGGCGACCATGTGCAGCAGGGCATTGGCGGACACATCGGTCCGTATCGTCGTGTCCGTCTCCGGGAGCCGCACCCGCAGCCGGCGCAGCCAGCCGGCGACCGCCGGGCTGTTGGTGCTGCCGATGTTCAGCCGGGTGCCCTGTTCGCGGTGCGAGGCCGAGGCGACCTCATCGACAAGCGCCCGCATTTCGGCCACTATCGGCCTCGCCCGGCAGAGCACCGAATGTCCCAGCGGGGTCGGCCGGCTGCCGGTCGGCTCGCGGAAGAAGAGCTGGCCGCCCAGGGCCTTCTCGATGCGGTGGAGCTGGGTCGTCAGGGAAGGCTGGGTCATCCCCAGCTGCCGTGCCGCCTTGCGTACGCTGCCGGAGTCTGCGATGGCGCACAGTGCGCGAAGATGCCTTACCTCGAGCTCCACGTCGGGAGCATA
This sequence comes from Streptomyces sp. NPDC002446, assembly GCF_053595675.1. NCBI lineage: Bacteria > Bacillati > Actinomycetota > Actinomycetes > Kitasatosporales > Streptomycetaceae > Streptomyces > Streptomyces sp. NPDC002446. The sequence goes on from NZ_JBSFYC010000010.1 coordinate 124,475, forward strand.
ACGACCGCGGCATCCGTCACACCAGACTCTCAAACCTGCCGGAACTGGCCTTTTTCCCGGGGTCATTGGCAGGGGTATTGAACGGCGCTATCGCCACCTGGCATCTCCGCCCTGCGGGTGAACTCCGTCCAGACTCAACGGCACCAAGAAATCCGCAGGGCCCCGGTCGCCGCCCCACACGGCGACCGTACGGCCCTCGGAAATTAAGGAGCCCCCCACATGAGATCTCCTAAGACGGCGCTGTCGGCGGCGCTCGGTCTGGGTCTTGCTGCCACGCTCGCGGTCGCGGCGCCGGTGTCGGCAGCCTCCTCCTCCCCCGCCAAGTCCGCCCGCAGCACCGCCGCCTCGATCGCGGCGTACAACGGGTCGGCGGCCGAGAAGGCCGACACCAAGGCGTTCTTCGAGGCCGTCATGAAGGCGGCCAGGGCCAAGATGAAGGCCAACCCGCACGCGGCCTCGGTCACCGTGACCTACGACGCCAGCGCGGCGCCGACGTTCAAGGGCCAGATAGCCGAGAGCGCGTCGATCTGGAACGGCGCGGTCAAGAACGTGCAGCTGCAGGAGGGCAGCGGCGGCGACTTCGAGTACCGCGAGGGCAACGACCCGCGCGGCTCCTACGCCAGCACCGACGGCCACGGCAAGGGCTTTGTCTTCCTGGACTACCAGCAGAACCAGGAGTACAACTCCACCCGTGTGACCGCGCACGAGACCGGCCATGTGCTGGGCCTGCCGGACCACTACGAGGGCCCGTGCAGCGAGCTGATGTCCGGTGGCGGCCCCGGCCCGTCCTGCCAGAACAGCCAGCCGGACGAGAACGAGCGCGCCCAGGTGGAGCAGCTGTGGGCCAACGGCCTGTCGGGCGTCCACTTCGGCAAGGCTTCGTGACGCAGCCGTCAGGCGTTCTGCGGCACACTGCGCCCGCTGCGCGCTGAAGCAGCGGTCGCGTCACGAGTACGGCGGTGGCCCGCGGCCCGGATCGGCCTGACAGCGACCGGTCCGCGAACGGCCTGGGGCTGACGAGATCCGGAACCTGGCGGCCGGTTCTCGTACCCCCACCAGCCCTCGCAACTCCTGCGCCGCCCAGAGCGGTGGGGCTCCTCGCGAGCCCCACCGCTTTCGTGTGCCCGCTGCCGGGCCGGCGCGGGCGCCCACCGGGTCAGCCCCACAGCGCCCGGGCGGCGGCCGCACCGGCGAACGCGGCCGCCAGCGCGGCCAGTACGCTCGCCGCGGCATTGACCGCGGCGTAGCCCCGCGCCCCGTCCGCCGCCAGCCGGAGCGTCTCGTAGGAGAAGGTCGAGTACGTGGTCAGGGCCCCGCACAGGCCGGTTCCCACCAGCAGCTGGACCTGCGAGGAGGCCGCGCCGGCGGCGACCGCGCCGGTCAGCAGGCCGAGGATCAGCGAGCCCGCGGCGTTGACGGTGAAGGTCCCCCACGGGAAGACCGTGTCGTGCCGGGACTGGACATAGCGGTCGGTGAGGAAGCGCAGCGGCGCCCCGACCATCGCCCCGGCCACCACCAGCAGCCAGTTCACCCTCCGCCGCCCTCCCCCGGGCGCGCGCCGTCCGTGTCCGCGGCCGGGTAGGCGATCATCTCGCAGGGGTCCAGCGTCACCAGGCCGCCGCCGGCGAGGAGTTCGCCGAGCTGCGGCAGGAAGGCCCGTACCCGCTCCTCCGCGTCGACGACGACCACCGCGACCGGCAGCTCCTCGCTCAGCGACAGCAGCCGCTGGGTGTGGACGACCGAGGTGGCGCCGAAGCCCTCGATCCCGCGGAAGACGCTGGCACCGGCCAGTCCGGCCGCGTGGGCGCGGTGCACGATCTCGGCGTAGAGGGGCCTGTGGTGCCACAGCTCCTGTTCGCCGACCAGGACCGTGAGCCGCAGCGCCGGGGTGCCACCGGGGTGTGCCGCACCGTGCGTCATACCGTCCGCCGCCTTCGTCCGAGCAGTGCGCGGGTGCCGGCCGCCGCGCCCCATACGGCGGCGAGCGCGGCGAGCAGGGTGCCCGCGAGGCAGGCCAGCGCGAGCAGCGGCTGCCGGGCGGCGGTCAGGTGCTGGATGTCGACCGCGTACGTGGAGAAGGTGGTGAAGCCGCCGAGGACGCCGGTGCCGAGGAAGGGGCGCAGCAGCCGGTGGGCCGGTCCGGCCTCGGTGATCAGCACCATCAGGACGCCCATCAGCGCACAGCCGACGGCGTTGACGGTCAGGGTCGTCCAGGGGAAGGCGCCGGCGCCGGTGGGCCACAGCAGCGCGGCGCCGTAACGGGCCGCGGCGCCGATCGCGCCGCCCGCCGCCACCACGCCGATCACCGGCCACTGACCCTGCCAGGGCGCCGCCCGGCGGGCTCGCTCGTCCATAGGTCTCCCGAGATCATCGGCGACCTCAGGCTATCCCCGGCCGTTTGACACCGCCAAACATGGGATGTTCCCATCACCGGTGGAATCAAGACGGAGGGAGGGCCCATGCCGCTGCGCAGCACCACCCGCACCAGCCTCGTGGACCTGGTCATCGAGCAGATGGAGAGCCTGATCGCGGACGGCGAGTGGCCGGTCGGGACGAAGATCCCCGCCGAGCCGGCGCTGGTCGAGCAGCTCGACGTGGGCCGTAACACCGTCCGTGAGGCGGTCCGCGCCCTGGTGCACACCGGGCTGCTGGAGCCGCGCCAGGGCGACGGCACCTACGTCCGCGCCAGCAGCGGCTTCGGCGCCGCCGTACAGCGCAGGCTGCGGCGGGCCGGCGACCTGGAGACGTTCGAGGTGCGCGCCTGTCTGGAGCGCGACGCCGCGCGCCATGCCGCCGAGCGCCGCACCGACGAGGACCTCGCCGCGCTGCGCGCCACCCTCGCCGAGCGCGACCGCGCCTGGCGGAGCGGCGATCTGACCGCCTTCGTCGACGCGGACATGGACTTCCACCGCACCATCGCCGCGGCGGCCCACAACAGCGTCCTCGCCGAGCTGTACGAGCACCTCAGCGACGCGCTGCGCTCGACGCTCCAGTCGGTGATCGGCGCGCCCGTCCCCGATTCCGTACGCAACCAGTACGACGAGCACGCGGCCATCGTCGACGCCATCGAAGCGCGGGACGCCGAGGCCGCCGAGCGTGCCGCGCTGGCGCACCTCGCCGAGGGCATGGCCGCCCTGCGCGACGGCGCCGCCGGCGACGACGACCACACGGCCGGCCCGAAGGGAGCCCGGGAGTGACCGCGCACCGGACCACCGCGCCCACCGGCGCCCCGGCACCGGCCGCCGCGCCGGCGCCCCCGCCCGGCGTCACCGGCCGCCGCGCCCTGTACCTCGGCGTCGGCGTCGTCCTGCTGGCCCTGAATCTGCGCCCCGCGCTGGTCGCCGTCTCCCCGCTGGCCGGCACCATCCGCGACGACAGCGGGATGTCGGCCGCCGCGACGAGTCTGCTCACCGCGCTGCCGCTGCTCTGCTTCGGCCTGCTGGCGCCGCTCGCGCCGCGGCTGGGGCGGCGGCTGGGCACGGAGCGGTCGCTGCTCGGCACGATGGCGCTGATCGGCCTGGGTACCGCGCTGCGGCTGCTGGACTCGGTCGTGGCGCTGTTCGCCGGGACGGTGGTGATCGGCGCCGGGATAGCCGTCGCCAACGTCCTGCTGCCCGGCCTGATCAAGCGCGACTTCCCGGCCAGGGCGGGCCTGATGACCGGCCTGTACTCCATGTCGCTCTTCGGCGGCGCCGCACTCGCGGCCGGCGTCACGGTCCCCGTGCAGCAGGCCGCCGGGCTCGGCTGGCAGGCGACGCTGGCCTGCTGGGGCGCCCTGGCGGTGCTGGCGATGCTCTTCTGGCTGCCGCAGGTCCGCGGCCGTACGCGGATTCCGGCGGCCGCGGCCCGTGCGGCGGCGCACCCCGTCCGCGGTCTGTGGCGCGACCCCCTGGCCTGGCAGGTCACCGGCTACATGGGCCTGCAGTCGCTGAGTTACTACGCGGCCGCGGCCTGGCTGCCGACGATGCTCACGGACGCCGGGATGAGCGCGGGCGACGCGGGCTGGATGCTCTCCTTCTCCTCGCTGCTGGGCATCGCGGGCTCGTTCCTCGCCCCGGTGGTCGTCGGCCGCCGGGTGCGGGCCGGGGTGCTGGCCGTCGTCGGTGCGCTGCTGTGCGCGGCCGCCTTCACCGGCGTGCTGATCGCGCCGGCCGGCGGCGCCTACCTCTGGATGGTGCTGCTGGGCCTGGGCCAGGGCGCGGCGATCAGCCTGGCGCTGCTGTTCATCGTCCAGCGCGCGCCGGACGCCCGGCACACCGCCCAGCTCTCCAGCATGGCCCAGTGCTTCGGCTATGTCCTGGCCGCCGCCGGCCCGGCCGTGCTGGGCGCCGTACACGACGCCTCCGGCAGCTGGACGGTGCCGCTGGCGGTCCTGCTGGCGCTGCTGGTCCCGCAGATCGCGGCGGGCTGCGGCGCGGCCCGGCCCCGGCACGTCGCGGGGCGGTAGCGGGCGCGGGCGCTGGGTGTATCGGACAGACCCTAGAGCCAGCCGTTCCGCTTGAAGCCGCGGTGGATCCCCCAGCAGATGAGCACGGTCAGCCCCATGATCACCGGATAGCCGTACTCCCAGTGCTTGGGCGGCAGGTAGTCGAAGTTCATGCCGTACACACCGCAGACCATGGTCGGTACGGCCAGGATCGCGACCCAGGCGCTGATCTTGCGCATGTCCTCGTTCTGGGCGACGGTGACCTGGGCGAGATGGGCCTGGAGTATGGAGTTGAGCAGTTCGTCGAAGGCGGTGATCTGCTCGGTGACCCGGTCGAGATGGTCGGCGACGTCCCGGAAGTACGTCTTGATCCGCGGGTCGAGCTGCCGCATCGGCCGGGTGGCCAGCTCCTGCATGGGCCGGTCCAGGGGGGCCACCGCGCGCTTGAGTTCCAGCAGTTCGCGCTTGAGCTGGTAGATCCGGCCCGCCCCGCCGCCACCGCGTACGGAGAAGACCTCGCTCTCGACGTCGTCTATGTCGTCCTGGACGGCGGCCGTGACGTCCAGATAGTCGTCGACGACGAGGTCGGCGATGGCGTGCAGCACGGCGGACGGCCCGAGCGCCAACTGGTCGGGCACACACTCCAGATGCTCGCGCAGCGGACCCAGCGAGCCGTGCCCGCCGTGCCGTACCGTGATCACGAAGTCGGTGCCGGTGAAGACCATGATCTCGCCGGTCTCCACCACTTCGCTGGTGTCGGTGAGCTGTTCGTGCTCGACATAGCGGACCGTCTTGAAGACGGTGAACAGCGAGTCGTCGTAGTGCTCCAGTTTGGGCCGCTGGTGGGCGAGGACCGCGTCCTCGACGGCGAGCGGATGCAGCCCGAACAGCTCGACGATTCCGGCGAATTCCTTCTCGGACGGCTCATGCAGGCCGATCCAGACAAATCCCCTGCCGGACTTGCGGACCCGCCGTATCGCCACGTCGGCCGGGTGGTCGCCGTCCTGCCGCACGCCGTCCACGTACACCGCGCAGTTCACCACGGCGGTGCCGAGCGGCGAGCGCGCCGGGTGACTGAGGTCGACACCCCGGGTTCGCGGCTGCGGCAGCCGGACGGCCTTGCGGAGGTTGCTGATCATCGACACCCGGCCAGTATGGCCCGCGGGGCGGTGCGAGCGGTACGGCGAAGCGGCTGTTTTTACGCGGCGGCAGACGCCCCGGGCCAGGGGGACGCCGGCCGCCGCCGCGCGGCCGGGCCCGGCCCCGATCCGCCCGGACGGGTCAGCCGGCCAGCGCCGGCTCCCGCTCGGCCGCGTCCTCCTTAGCCGCCGTCCCCGGCGCCGCCGCGTGCTGCGTACGCACCCGCCGCGGGAGCAGGAAGAGCAGGCCGAAGACGAGGACCAGGCCGCCGCAGACCCACCACAGGGCATGGGTGGTGGCGTCGACGAACCCAGCGCCCGGAGCGGCCGCGCCCGTCTCCCCCGCACCGCCGCCGGCGACCTGGAAGAAGGCCACCGACGACAGGCCCAGACCGAGCGCCATGCCCAGCTGGCCGGTGGTGTTGAAGATGCCGGAGGCCGAGCCGGAGTGCTCGGGCGGCACCTCGGAGATCGCCGCATCGGTGATCGGGGCGACGATCAGGCCCATCCCGGCGCCCATCAGCAGCATCGCCGGCACCATCTGCCAGGACGTGAGGGCGGCGCCGTAGTGCCCGGCCTGCCATATGTAGAGCAGCGCGCCCGCCAGCATGATCAGCGCGCCGGCCTGCAGGACCCCGCGCCCGAAGCGCGGCACCAGCTTCTGTACGGACATCCCGGCCGCGACCGAGCAGGCGAGCGAGAACGGCACCCCGGTCAGTCCGGCGTGCAGCGCGCTCCAGCCCAGCCCCAGCTGCATATGGAGCGTCCAGACCAGGAAGAAGAGGCCGGTGACCACGCCGAACGTCAGCTGGACGCCGGCGCCCGCCGCGAAGGTCGTGACCTTGAAGAGGGAGAGTTCGACCAGCGGCGAGCCGTCCTTGCGGGCCTTGGCGCGCTCGTAGCGGACGAAGAACGCCAGCACGAGCGGGCTCGCGGCCATCGAGACGAAGCCCCACAGCGGCCAGCCGTCCTCACGGCCCTGGGTGAGCGGATAGAGCAGCATCAGCAGGCCGAGGGTGGCCAGCGCGGTGCCGACGAGGTCGAGGCGCAGCGCGTCGGGGGACCTGGACTCGGTGATGAAGCGGCGGCCGAGCAGGATGCCGGCGATCCCGACCGGCAGGTTGATCAGGAAGATCGGGCGCCACTCCAGGCCGAAGAGGTTGCCCTCGGTGAGCAGCGCACCGATCAGCGGGCCGCAGACCGCGCCGAGGCCGATCACCGCGCCGAACATGCCGAAGACCCGGCCGCGCTCGTGCGCGGGGAAGGTGACATGGATGATCGCCAGTACCTGCGGCACCATCAGCGCGGCCATCGCGCCCTGCAGCACCCGCGCACCGACCAGCATCCCCGGGGTCGCGGCGAGGCCGCACAGCGCGGAGGCGAGGGTGAAGCCGCCGATGCCGAGCAGGAAGAGCCTCTTGCGGCCGTAGATGTCGCCGAGCCGGCCGCCGGTGATCAGCCCCAGGGCGAAGGCGAGGGCGTAGCCGGCGGTGACCCACTGCAGGGCGCTGAAGGTGGCGCCGGTGTCCCGCTGGATGCTGGGGATGGCGATGTTGACGATGGTCGCGTCGACCAGGTCCATGAAGCTGGCCGTGAGGACGACGGCGAGCGCCGTCCAGCGTCTGCGGTCGGCCGTCGGGTGGACGGTCGTGGTCATGGGGGTTCTCCAGGGTTCGGCTCGTTCGACGCCTTCGACACTAGGTGCGATATAGGACAGCTCTCGTCCTACTGGGACGGGCATCATCGATCCATGAGTGAGACATCGGCGCGACTGCTGAATCTGCTGTCCCTGCTCCAGACCCCGCGCGAATGGCCCGGCAGCGAGCTGGCCGGGCGGCTGGGGGTCACCACCCGGACGATCCGCCGCGACATCGAGCGGCTGCGCGAGCTGGGCTACCCCGTGCACGCCACGATGGGCGCGGAGGGCGGCTACCGGCTGGCCGCGGGCACCGCGATGCCGCCGCTGCTGCTGGACGACGAGGAGGCGGTGGCGATCGCGGTCGGGCTGCGCTCGGCGGCCGGCCACACCATCGAGGGCATCGAGGAGGCGTCCGTACGGGCGCTGGCCAAGCTCGAACAGGTGCTGCCGGCCCGGCTGCGGCGGCGGGTGGGCACGCTCGGCACGGCCACCGTCCCGATGCCCGCCGGCGACGGGCCGACCGTCGACCCGGAGCATCTGACGGTGCTCGCCGCGGCCATCACCAACCACGAGCGGCTGCGCTTCGCCTATCAGGCGGGCGCCGGAGCCCGCAGCAAGCGCCTGGTGGAGCCGCACCGGCTGGTCGCGTCGGGGCGGCGCTGGTACCTGGTCGCGTACGACAACGACCGCGAGGACTGGCGGATCTTCCGGGTGGACCGGCTGAGCGAGCCGTTCCCCACCGGGGTGCGGACCCCGCCGCGCGAGCTGCCCGCCGCCGACGCGGGCGCCTACGTCCGCGCGCGGATGCAGGGGATGACCTCGACCCTCCGGGCGGTGGCGACGGTGTACGCGCCGGCCGACGAGGTCGCCGCCCGGCTGGGCGGACCGGCAGCGGGCGAGGTCACCCCGCTCGACGAGACGTCCTGCCGCTGGCACAGCACCCCGGACTCCCTGGAGTGGCTGGCGATGCGGCTGGCCATGCTGGGGTCCGAGTTCACGGTGCACGGCCCGCCGGAGCTGGCGGCGTATCTGCGGGCGATGGCCGGACGGGTGCGCCGGGCGGCGGGCGCGACGGCAGAGGAAACGGCAGCGGAAGCGGAAGCGGCAGGGGAAGTCAGCGACGGAACGACCGAGTGACGATGACGGAATACCCCTGGGGGGTATATGGTTCTCCTGAGAGACAGACACTCGGAGCCTGCCCGGCCGCCGCCGGCCGGCGCAGCACATCAGGGAGCCGCCATGACCACCGCGATCGGAGAGCACGGCGTCGAGTTGGAGATCGGCGGGATGACCTGCGCCTCCTGCGCCGCCCGCATCGAGAAGAAGCTCAACCGGATGGCGGGCGTCACCGCCACCGTCAACTACGCCACGGAGAAGGCGCAGGTGACGGTCGCGGAGGGCAGCGACGTCGGCACCGCGGACCTGATCGCCACCGTGGAGCGGACCGGCTACACCGCGGCCGTGCCCGAACCGCCGGCCGCCGCACCGGCCCCCGCCGGGCCCGGCGGCGACGGCGCAGCGGACGACCGGGCCGCCGACGCCCTCGCCCCGCTCCGGCAGCGCCTGCTGATCTCCCTCGTCCTGACCGTGCCGGTGGTCCTGATGGCGATGGTGCCGCCGCTGCAGTTCACGTACTGGCAGTGGCTGTCGCTGACGCTGGCCGCCCCGGTGGTGGCGTACGGCGCCTGGCCGTTCCACAAGGCCGCCTGGACGAACCTGCGGCACGGCGCCGCCACGATGGACACCCTCATCTCGATGGGCACCCTCGCGGCGCTGGGCTGGTCGCTGTGGGCGCTGTTCCTCGGCCATGCGGGCATGCCCGGGATGACCCACCCCTTCGAGCTGACCCTCTCCCGTGCCGACGGCAGCAGCGCCATCTACCTGGAGGCGGCGGCCGGCGTCACCACCTTCATCCTGGCCGGCCGCTACTTCGAGGCGCGCTCCAAGCGGAAGGCGGGCGCGGCGCTGCGGGCGCTGATGGAGCTCGGCGCCAAGGACGTCGCCGTCCTGCGTGCCGGGAGGGAGGTCCGCATCCCCACGGACCAGCTGAGCGTCGGCGACCGCTTCGTCGTACGGCCCGGGGAGAAGATCGCCACCGACGGGAAGGTGCTGGAGGGCTCCTCCGCCGTGGACGCCTCGATGCTCACCGGTGAGTCCGTCCCGGTCGAGGTCTCCCCGGGGGACACCGTCACCGGCGCCACCGTCAACGCGGGCGGCCGGCTGGTCGTGGAGGCCACCCGGGTCGGCGCGGACACCCAGCTCTCCCGGATGGCGCGGCTGGTGGAGGACGCCCAGAACGGGAAGGCCGCGGCGCAGCGGCTGGCCGACCGGATCTCCGCGGTGTTCGTCCCGGTGGTGATCGTGCTCGCCCTCGGCACCCTCGGCTACTGGCTCGCCACCGGCGCGGGCGCGGTGGCCGCCTTCACCGCGGCCGTCGCCGTCCTGATCATCGCCTGCCCGTGCGCCCTGGGGCTGGCCACGCCGACCGCGCTGATGGTCGGCACGGGGCGCGGCGCCCAGCTCGGCATCCTGCTCAAGGGGCCCGAGGTACTGGAGTCCACCCGCAAGGTCGACACCATCGTCCTGGACAAGACCGGCACGGTCACCACCGGCGTGATGACGCTGACCGGGGTCCACCTCGCCGAGGGCGCCGACGAGGCGGAGGTGCTGCGGCTGGCCGGTGCGCTGGAGCACGCCTCCGAGCACCCCGTGGCCCGCGCCGTCGCCGCCGGCGCCGAGTCCCGCGTCGGGGCCCTGCCCGCCCCCGAGGACTTCGCGAACGTCCCGGGCCTGGGCGTCCAGGGAGTCGTCGAGGGGCATGCGGTGCTGGTGGGCCGCGAGCGGCTGCTGAAGGACTGGAGCCAGGCCCTGCCGCCCGCACTGGCCGCCGCCAAGGCCGCGGCCGAGGCCGAGGGCCGTACCGCGGTCAGCGTCGGCTGGGACGGCGCGGCCCGTGCGGTGCTCGTCGTCTCCGACGCGGTCAAGCCCACCAGCGCCGAGGCGGTGCGCCTGCTGCGCGGTCTGGGGCTGACACCGGTGCTGCTGACCGGTGACAACGAGGCCGTGGCGCGGGCCGTGGCGGACGAGGTCGGCATCGACGAGGTGATCGCCGAGGTGCTCCCCGAGGACAAGGTGGCGGTCGTGGCGCGGCTGCAGTCCGAGGGCCGCTCGGTCGCCATGGTCGGCGACGGCGTCAACGACGCGGCCGCACTGGCCCGCGCCGACCTGGGGCTGGCGATGGGCACCGGCACCGACGCCGCCATCGAGGCCGGCGACCTGACCCTCGTCCGGGGCGATCTGCGGGTGGCGGCGGACGCCATCCGGCTGGCCCGTGCCACCCTCGGCACGATCCGGACGAACCTGTTCTGGGCGTTCGGCTACAACGTCGCGGCGCTGCCGCTGGCCGCGGCCGGGCTGCTCAACCCGATGATCGCCGGTGCTGCGATGGCCTTCTCCTCGGTCTTCGTCGTCGGCAACAGCCTGCGGCTGCGCCGCTTCAAGGCGCCGGCCCACGCGGACGCCCGCGGCTGACCCGGGCCGGGCGGGCCGCGGCCGGACCACGCCGCGGCCCGCCCGGTTCTGGCACCAGTCTCCAGTTCTGGAGCCCGAACGTTGGCCGATCGCTCACCCGCCGGCCGGCACCGGCGGGTGAGACTTGTCCGGTAGCGACCGTCCACGTACAGGGGAACTCATGACCGGGTCACGCATCCTGGCTCTCGGCCATTACCAGCCCTCCCGCGTGCTCACCAACGACGACCTCGCCGCGATCGTCGACACCGACGACGCCTGGATCCGCAGCCGGGTCGGCATCCGCACCCGGCATCTCGCGGCGCCGGACGAGACCGTGGACGCGATGGCGGCCGCCGCCGCGGCCAAGGCCCTGGCCGGCAGCGGCCTGGACCCGCAGGACATCGACCTGGTGCTGGTCGCCACCTGTACGGCCACCGACCGCAGCCCGAACGCCGCGGCCCGGGTCGCCGCCCGGCTCGGGCTGGACGCGCCCGCCACGATGGACATCAACGTCGTCTGCTCCGGCTTCACCCATGCGCTGGCCACCGCCGACCACGCCATACGGGCCGGTTCCGCGCGGAACGCGCTGGTCATCGGCGCGGAGAAGTTCACCGACGTGGTCGACTGGACGGACCGTACGACCTGTGTGCTGGTCGGCGACGGGGCGGGTGCCGCGGTGGTCACCGCCGCCCCGGAGCCCGGGATCGGCCCGGTGCTGTGGGGTTCGGTGCCCCAGATGGGCGCTGCGGTCCGCATCGAGGGCGAGCCGGCCCGGTTCGCCCAGGAGGGTCAGACCGTCTACCGCTGGGCGACGACCCAGCTGCCGGCGATCGCCCGCACGGTCTGCGAGCGCTCCGGGATCCGGCCCGAGGATCTCGCGGGGGTGGTGCTGCACCAGGCCAATCTGCGGATCATCGAGCCGGTCGCGGAGCGGATCGGCGCGGTCAACGCGGTGGTCGCCAAGGACGTCGTCGACTCCGGTAACACCTCCGCCGCCTCCGTCCCGCTGGCCCTGTCCAAGCTCGTCGAGCGCCGCGAGATCGCCTCCGGCGACCCGGTGCTGCTGTTCGCCTTCGGCGGCAACCTCTCCTACGCGGGCCAGGTCATCAGCTGCCCGTGAGGCGGGCGTACGGGGGCCGGGGCGGCCCGGCCCGCGTCCGATTCGTTCAAGACCACGACGCAGCGGCCTTCCTACGCTCGCCGTATGACCACTGACGCACAGACCCCGCACACTCCGTCCTCGCCCCCGCTCCCCCGGTTCGCGGCCATCGGCATGGTCGTCTCCGACATGGCCGCCTCCCTCGCCTTCTACCGGCGCCTGGGCCTTTGTGTCCCCGCCGGGGCGGACACCGCCCCGCACGCCGAGGCGCAGCTGCCCGGCGGGCTGCGCCTGATGTGGGACTCGTACGAGACCGCCCGCGCCATCGACCCGGACTGGACGCCGCCGCAGACCGGTACCCCCACGGGGCTGGCGTTCGAGTGCGACGGCCCGGCCGGGGTCGACAAGGTCTACGCGGAGCTCACCGCCGCCGACTATACGGGCGAGAAGCCGCCGTGGGACGCGTTCTGGGGCCAGCGCTACGCGGTCGTCCAGGACCCGGACGGCCACGGGGTGGACCTGTTCGCACCGCTGCCGCAGAGCGCGTCGTCGTCCTAGGAACTTTCCTCTCGGCAGGTCCTAGCCCGCGGGGTGCTCCCCCAGGTACAGCACGCCGCACTGTCGGCAGAACGGCTTGGCGCTGGCCTCTCCCCAGGCATCGGCCGGCTGGGTGGCGGCGGCCGGCGCGAGGTCCCGCCCGCACATGGCCGTGGTGGTTCCCACCCGTGTCATGTGCCAGAGCTTGACCGGGGTGTCCTCGTGCGGGAGGACGCCTTCCTCGTACTCAGCGCGCATCTCGTGCTCCATGGCGGTGCACCTCCTACCCATACGATGCGCCAGCCGGTCAGGGGCCACAACGCCAGCTCGTCCCGGTGGCCGGGGGCTCAGAACTCCGTCCCCGGTGGGCGGGGGCTCAGAACACCGACCAGCCCGTCAGCGTCGTGAAGTGGTCCAGCGCCGCCGCGCCCGCGACCGAGTTGCCGCGGGCGTCGAGGCCGGGGCTCCAGACGCACAGCGTGCAGCGGCCGGGGATGATCGCGATGATTCCGCCGCCGACGCCGCTCTTCGCGGGCAGCCCCACGCGGTAGGCGAACTCCCCGGCCGCGTCATACGTCCCGCAGGTCAGCATCACCGCGTTGATCCGCTTGGCCTCGCGGGCCTCCAGCAGCCGGCTGCCGTCGGCGCGCAGCCCGTGGCGGGCCAGGAAACCGCCGGCGACGGCCAGGTCGCGGCAGCTCATCTCGATCGAGCACTGCCAGAAGTAGTGCTCGATGACGTTGGGGACGGGGTTCTCCAGATTGCCGAAGGACGCCATGAAGTGCGCGAGGGCGGCATTGCGGTCGCCGTGCTCGGCCTCGGAGCCGGCCACCGCCTGGTCGAAGGCGAGGTCGGGGTTGCCGCTCTCCTCGCGCAGGAAGTGCAGCATCGAGGTGCTGGCGTCGCCGGTGAGGGTCTGCAGCCGGTCGGTGACCACCAGCGCGCCCGCGTTGATGAACGGGTTGCGCGGGATGCCGTTCTCCGCCTCCAGCTGGACCAGCGAGTTGAACGGCGTACCGGACGGCTCGCGGCCGACCCGACGCCAGATGTCGTCGTCCGCCTGGCTGCCGTGGCTCTGGGCCATCACCAGCGCCAGCGAGAAGGTCTTGGAGATCGACTGGACGGAGAACGGAACCTCCCAGTCGCCGACCCCGTACACCGCTCCGTGGATGTCGGCGACCGCGATCCCGAAGCGGTCCGCGGAGACCCGCTCCAGCGCCGGTATGTAGTCGGCGACCTGTCCCTGTCGCACGAACGGCCTGGCGTAGGCCGCTACCTCCTCGAGAACGGCCTGGTAGTCCATGACGCACACGCTAACCCGCGGCGAGCAGCACCCCCATCGGAGCCCCCGCCAGCGACTTCACCTCGCGTGCCAGGTGCGCCTGGTCCGCGTATCCGGCGCGCACCGCGACCTCGGCGTAGGGCATCCCGGAACGCGCCAGCCGCAGCGCGCGGACGAACCGGAGCACCCGGGTGAGGGTCTTGGGGCCGTAGCCGAAGGCGTCCAGGCTGAGGCGGTGCAGCTGGCGTGCGCTCAGCGCGACGGCGCCCGCGACCTCGGCGACGGGGCGGCCGCGGGCCAGCGCCGCGGCGACGGCGGCGGTCCGGCCGTCCGCCGTCGCGGCCTCCTGGAGGCGGGCCCCGGCGACCTCCTCCAGGAGGCGGGCGACGGGCACGGGCGCACCGGCCGCCGCCGTCCGCCCGGCCAGCTGCCGCACCCGGGCGGCGGGCCACAGCTCGGCCAACGGCACCCGCAGGTTGCGCAGTTCACGGGCCGGCACACCGAGGACGGACGGGCCCTGGCCCGGCGCGAAGCGCACCCCCACATAGAGGGTGCCGGGCGGTACGTCTTCGTGGCGGTGCGGACCGGTGTCCGGGCCGGCCACCAGCAGCCGGCCCTCGCTCCAGATCAGATCCATACAGCCGTCGGGCAGCACCGGGCGCGCCGAGGGCGTCGTGGTGGTGGTCCACAGCACGGCGCCGGGCAGCCGGGACGCCCGTTCCCGGTACCCGCCGGATACGCCGGGTGGCCCACTCCTATCGCGCTCTTTCGCCACATCCCCCAGCCTGGCACGGGAACGCCACGGCCGTCCGCGCCGTTGATCCCTTACGACACGGACCTCACGGAGGTGGCACATGTCAGGGTTTCTCGACCGCGCCAAGGAACAGGCCCAGAAGGGGCTGGCGCAGGGCAGGCAGAAGGTCGACGAGGTGCAGCAGCACCGGCACGGCAACGAGCTGCTGAGAAAGCTGGGCGCCGCGTACTTCGCCGAGCGGCGCGGCAGCGGTTCGGCCGAGGCGACGCAGGACGCGCTCAACGCGCTGGAGGCGCATGTCAACACGCACGGGGACGGGTTCCTGCGCGAATAGGCCCGCGGGCACAAGCCGCGGGCGGTCGGACGGGGCGCCGGGCCGGGCGCGCGGGCGGCGGCCGAAACCGCTCGTACACCCCCCGAACGACCGGTCCGTTTTACTCCGTTCCACTCCATCGGTGCGGGACCGTGCCGTAGAAGCGGGGCAGGAGGCGGTGCGCGGCCGGCGGCCGCCGCGTACGCATCGGAGTGGGCCATGTCCCTGCCGCTGTCCGCCGAACGGTTCCTCGACGCGCTCACCGCCGAAGGGCTGCATGTCGCCGAGACCGACGGCTGGCGCACACACAACCGCGACGGCAAGGGGGCGTGGGGGCCGGTGCACGGCGTGATGGTGCACCACACCGGCACGTCCGGCGCCGAGAGCACCGTCCGGCTCTGCCGCGACGGCCGGCCCGGTCTGCCCGGCCCGCTGTGCCATGGCGTGATCACCAAGGACGGCACGGTGCATCTGGTGGGCTGCGGCCGCGCCAATCACGCGGGGCTCGGCGACCCTGACGTCCTGCGCGCGGTGATCGCCGAGAAGCGGCTGCCGCCCGACGACGAGGCCGACGCCGACGGCAACCGCGTCTTCTACGGCTTCGAGTGCGAGAACCTCGGCGACGGGACGGATCCCTGGCCGAACGCCCAGCTGGAGGCGCTGGAGAAGGCCGCGGCGGCGGTGTGCCGGGCGCATGGCTGGAGCGAGCGTTCGGTGCTCGGCCATCTGGAGTGGCAGCCCGGCAAGGTCGATCCGCGCGGTTTCACGATGGACGCGCTGCGCGAGCGGATCGGCGCACGGCTGAAGTGAACGGTCGGCGGCGGGGGCGCGGGGAGCCGAGGTGACCGGGCGCCGGGCAGACCGGGCCCGCACCGCCCGGCGCCCCGCGCCCCCCGCCCCGCGCGACAATGGGCCGTGTGACCCGCCCCGCCCCCGCTCCGCTGCCCGACCCCCGCGCGCTGCGCCCGCACCTGCCCTCCCCCCTCCAGGAGGTCGAGGACGAGCCCTTCGCGCGCCGCGGCGTCCGGCTGCTGCTGAAGCGGGACGATCTGATCCATCCGGATCTGCCGGGCAACAAGTGGCGCAAGCTGGAGCCCAATCTGCGGGCCGCGGCCGCGGCCGGTGAGCGCGCGCTGCTGACCTTCGGCGGCGCGTACTCCAACCATCTGCGGGCCACCGCGGCGGCCGGCCGGCTGCTCGGCTTCACCACGATCGGCGTGGTCCGCGGCGACGAGCTGGCGGGGGCGCCGCTCAATCCGTCGCTGGCCCGCTGCGCCGCCGACGGGATGCGGCTGCACTTCCTCGACCGGGCCCGCTACCGCCGCAAGTCCGACCCGGACGTGCTCGACGCGCTGCACAACCGCTTCGGCGCCTTCCGCGTCATACCGGAGGGCGGCAGCAACTCCCTTGCCGCTCAGGGCTGTACGGAGCTGGGCCGGGAGCTGCGCGGCGCCGCGGACACGGTCGCGGTGGCCTGCGGTACGGGCGGCACCCTGGCCGGTCTGGCCGCCGGACTGGCGCCCGGCCAGCGGGCCCTCGGCATCCCCGTCCTCAAGGGCGGGCGTCCGCACTTCCTCCAGGAGACGGTCGAAGGGCTGCAGCGCGCGGCGTTCGGCGCGCGGCGCGGCGACTGGCGGCTGGACGACCGCTTCCACTGCGGTGGCTACGCCCGCCGCACCCCCGAGCTCGACGCCTTCGCGGACGCCTTCAGCGAGCGGCACGGCCTGCCGCTGGAGCGGGTCTACGTCGCCAAGCTGCTGTACGGGCTGACCGCGCTGGCCGGGGAGGGCGCCTTCCCGCCCGGCAGCACGGTCGCCGCGGTCATCACCGGCACCCCGTGAGCCGCCGGGCCGCCCCCGTTCCCCGGCCCGCCCCGCTCCCCGCCCGCCGGCCTACGAGGCACCCTCCCGGTACGCCGCCGCCTCTTCCAGGTCCAGTCTGCGCAGCAGCGTGCGCATCATCTCGTCGTCGATGCGCCGGGCGTCGCGCAGCCGGACGAAGACCCGCCGCTCGGTGTCGATCATCTCCCGGGCCAGCCGGCGGTAGGTCTCGTCGGCGGACTCCCCGGTGACCTCGTTGACCGCGCCCAGCCGCTCCCACACCGAGTTGCGGCGCCGCTCCATGACCGTGCGCAGCCGGTCGGCGAGCGGGCCGGGCAGCGCGTTGCGCTCGTCCTGGAGCAGTGCGTCCAGGCGCTCCTCGGCGGCCCGCGAGGCCTCGCTCTGCGCCTGGGCCTCGGCGAGCGTCTCGGCCTGGGCGTCCCGTCCGGGCAGCCGCAGCGCGCGGATCACCGGCGGCAGCGTCAGTCCCTGGATGACGAGGGTGCCGATGACGGTGGTGAAGGTCAGGAAGAGCACGAGGTTGCGGGCGGGGAAGGGGCCGCCGCCCTGCACGGTGGCCGGGATGGAGAACGCGATGGCCAGCGACACCACCCCGCGCATACCGGCCCAGCCGACGATGACCGGCGCGGTCCAGTTCGTCTCGGGTTCACGGGCGCGGATCCCGGCGGACAGGAGGCGCGGCAGATAGGTCGCGGGAAAGACCCACACGAAGCGGGCCAGGACCACGACGAGGAACACCACGGCCGCGTACCACAGGGCCTCGGCCCCGCTGAACTCCCCCAGACCGCGCAGCACGACCGGCAGCTGCAGCCCGATCAGCGCGAAGACCGCCGACTCCAGCAGGAAGGAGATGACCTTCCACACGGCCTCCTCCTGGAGCCTGGTCTCGAAGTCGACCTGCCAGGAACGGTGCCCCAGGTAGAGGGCGACCACGACGACGGCGAGCACCCCGGAGGCCCCGACCTGCTCGGCCGCCGCGTAGGCGACGAACGGGATGAGCAGCGAGAGGGTGTTCTCCAGCAGCGCCGACTCGCGCAGCCGGACGCGCAGCCAGTGCAGCGGCACCATCAGGACCAGGCCGATCCCGATGCCGCCCACGGACGCGAGCGCGAACTCCCTGAGCCCGCCGCCCCAGGTGGCGGCGACCCCGACGGCGGCGGCCACCGCCACCTTGTAGGCGGTGATCGCGGTGGCGTCGTTGACCAGCGATTCGCCCTGCAGGATCGTCGTGATCCGGTGCGGCAGCCCGAGCCGGCGGGCGATGGCGGTGGCCGCGACGGCGTCCGGCGGGGCGACCACGGCGCCCAGCACGAGCGCGGCGGTCAGCGGCAGATCCGGAATGAGGAGGTAGGCCGCGTACCCGACCACCAGCGTCGCGAACAGCACATACCCCACCGACAGCAGCGCCACCGGCCGCAGATTGGCCCGCAGGTCCAGGTACGAGCTGTCCAGGGCCGCGGTGTGCAGCAGCGGGGGCAGCACCAGCGGCAGCACGATGTGCGGATCGAGGGCGTAGTCGGGGACACCGGGGACGGCGGACGCCGCGAGCCCGGCGGCGACCAGCAGCAGCGGCGCCGGCACGGGCGTACGGCGCGCCAGCCCGGCCACCGCCGCGCTCCCCGCGACCAGCAAAAACAGCGGCATCACAGCCATCGGTCCGTCCCCGTCCCCGTCCCCGTCGTCATCCGTCCCGGCGATCTAACCTGGCCATCATGAGTGAGCGCAGCGAGCGAATCACGGAAAGGTGCGCGCCTCGCGAATGCGGGGCCGAGCGAAGCGAGGTTTCGGCATGAGTGAGTGCACCCACGTCGCCGGTCTGCCGCGCGCCGAGCCGGCCCCGCTGAGCGCCACCTGCCTGGAGTGCCTGGCCGTCGGCAGCCACCCCGTACAGCTGCGGCTCTGCCTGGCCTGCGGCCATGTCGGCTGCTGCGACTCCTCGCCGTACCGGCATGCGACGGGGCACTTCGAGGAGACCGGCCACCCCGTGATGCGGACGTTCGAACCGGGCGACTCCTGGCGCTGGTGCTTCGTCGACCAGCAACTGGTGTGAACCGGGCCGGGCCGCCTTCACCCGGTTCCGTTTAGCCTTCACCTATGATCCGCGAAGCGACCCCGGACGACGTCCCCGTCATCCTCACCATGATCGGCGAGCTGGCCGCGTACGAGCGCGCCCCCGAGGCCGCGCAGGCCACCGAGCCGCAGCTGAAGGAGGCCCTCTTCGGACCGCAGCCGGCCGCCTTCGCACTGATAGCCGAGGCCGACGGCGCCCCGGTGGGCTTTGCCCTGTGGTTCCGGAACTTCTCGACGTGGACGGGCACGCACGGTGTCTATCTGGAGGACCTGTACGTCCACCCCGAGGCGCGCGGCGGCGGCCACGGCAAGGCGCTGCTCGCGGCCCTCGCGAAGATCTGCGTGACCCGCGGATACGAGCGTTTCGAGTGGTCAGTCCTGGATTGGAATGAACCGTCCATCGGCTTTTACCGGTCGATCGGTGCACAGCCCATGGACGAATGGACCGTCTTCCGGCTCACTGGAGATGCACTGCACGACCTCGCGGCCGGCCCGCATGTCAACGGAGCGTAATCGGCCTCGATTTGGCAGTGCACACCTCTAGCCACTGTCCGTACCCGCAGCTTTACAATCAGTGACAGCGGGGGCGTGCGGCGGCTCCGGGCGGATTCCGCCCGGAGCGCGGCCGTGCTCCTTCCGGGCGACACCGGCCCGCAGATCGCGATAGCGTCACAGCCGAACCATGTGCCGCGCCGGATCGTTCTCCTTTCACCCGACAGGAGAAAGAGCCGGAGCGAAATATCCCGAACAACGCGAATATCGCGTATTCCAGCTCAACCAGCTTGTGCCACCTTGGAGGTGAGGGTGTCCCAGATCGCAGGCGAGCCCGGGACTCAGGACTTCGTGGAAGTCCGTCTGCCCGCTGCGGGTGCCTACCTGTCCGTGCTGCGTACGGCCACGGCCGGGCTCGCAGCCCGCTTGGACTTCACCCTCGACGAGATCGAGGATCTGCGCATCGCGGTCGACGAGGCCTGCGCGATCCTGCTGCAACAGGCCGTCCCCGGCAGTGTGCTGAGCTGCGTCTTCCGCCTGATCGACGACGCGCTGCAGGTGACCGTGTCCGCCCCGACGACCGACGGCCGTGCCCCGGAGCGCGACACCTTTGCCTGGACGGTGCTCTCCGCACTCGCCGGCAAGGTCGATTCCACCGTCGCCGAGGACCGTACGGTCACCATCAGTCTGTACAAGGAGCGCGGCGCCGGTCCCGGACCGTCATGACCGAACAGGGGGCCCCGTGAAAGATCTCGACAGCGGCGGGCGGATGGCGTCCAGTGCGACCATCCCCGAGCAGCAGGCCCGGCCGCATCCGGTGGGAGTGGACGACCACGGCGGCCATTTGGACGCGGCGGAGCAGGCGGAGCGGGCAGACCACATGGACCAGAGCGAGCAGCAGGGACAGCAGGCGCATCGGCATGATGCGCCCGCTCCCGACGACACGCTGCAGGAACAGCAGCACTCCCAGGAACCGCAGGACCGCAGCGGCGCCCGGGCGATGTTCTATGAGCTGCGGAAGCTGCCCGACGGCTCCCCGGAGCGTGCGGAGCTGCGCAACACCCTCGTCCGTATGCACCTGCCGCTCGTCGAGCATCTGGCGCGCCGGTTCCGCAACCGCGGCGAGCCGCTGGACGATCTGACCCAGGTCGCCACGATCGGCCTGATCAAGTCGGTGGACCGCTTCGACCCGGAGCGCGGCGTGGAGTTCTCCACGTACGCCACCCCCACCGTCGTCGGCGAGATCAAGCGGCACTTCCGCGACAAGGGCTGGGCGGTCCGCGTCCCGCGCCGCCTCCAGGAACTGCGGCTGTCGCTGACGACGGCGACCGCCGAGCTCTCCCAGCGGCACGGCCGGGCACCGACCGTCCATGAGCTGGCCGAGCATCTGTCGATCTCCGAGGAAGAGGTCCTGGAGGGCCTGGAGTCCGCCAACGCGTACAGCACGCTGTCCCTGGACGTGCCGGACACGGACGACGAGTCCCCGGCCGTCGCCGACACCCTGGGCGCCGAGGACGAGGCGCTGGAGGGCGTGGAGTACCGCGAGTCGCTCAAGCCGCTGCTGGAGGACCTCCCGCCGCGCGAGAAGAAGATCCTGCTGCTGCGCTTCTTCGGCAATATGACCCAGTCGCAGATCGCCCAGGAGGTCGGCATCTCCCAGATGCACGTCTCCCGGCTACTGGCCCGCACCCTGGCCCAGCTGCGCGACAAGCTGCTCGTGGAGGAGTAGGAAGCACGCGGGGAGTGCCGGCACTCCTCGCGGCGGCGCCGTCGTCGTGGAGGACGGGCCTTGGGAGCAGCGGGTTCTGCGTTCCCCCGCAGCAGCGGGTCCTGCGTTCCCTGCGGAGGAGCGGGTCCTGCCCTTTCCCGCGGAGGAGCGGGCCCTGCTTTCCCCGCGGAGCAGCGGATCCTGCGTTCCCCACGAAGGAGCGGGTCCTGACCTTCCCCGCGAAGGAGCGGCCGTGCCTTCCCCGCGAAGGAGCCTGCCCCGCCTGCCTCTCGCAGGAGCAGCCCCGCCGTGTCCGTGGAGGAACGGGTCGCGGGAATACCCTCCGCCCCCGCCCCGTTGTGGCCCCGTAGGGGGCGCTCGTGTCCCCTACGGGATCCGTTCGCCCCTCCCCTACGGGACCTCGCGCCGTCCTACGGGGCGTCCCGCCGTCCTACGGTGTCTCCCGCGGCCCGATGCCCAGCGCCTCGGTGGCCGTCGGGTTGACCAGCAGGACGAGCACGAGGAGCGCGGCCACGGCCAGTACGACGCCGGCCGCGATCAGCGCCCCGCCGCCGTTGATCAGCGTCCAGGCCACCGGCAGCGCCACGATCTGCGTGATCAGCGAAGGCCCCCGGCTCCAGCGGCGGCGCAGCCACAGCCCCCGGGCGGCGACGAGCGGCAGCGCGGCGAGCGCGAGCACGGTCAGCCCGCCCATCTCCGCCTGCTGCGGGCTGTCCGGCGAACCGGCCAGCCCCATGACCAGCATGTATCCGCCGAGCGCGGCCAGCGCGAGCCCTTCAACCGCGGTGAGCGCCGCCGCGGCGCTCAGCCGGGCAGGTCGCGGCCCGGTCGGCGGGGTGGGCGCGGCCGCGGCGGGTGCGCCGGCGGCTCGTCGGGCGGACTTCTTCTGCTGGCTGCTCACCCCAGCAGGGTAGCGCCGGCGCCGCGGCGGCCGGGGATGCCCCGGATTCCGACGGTGCGTGAGGGCCGGTACCAGCAGGTAGGTACGCTGCTGCACATGCGCGCACTCCTCGTGGTCAATCCTGCTGCCACCACCACCAGTGCCCGCACCCGTGAGGTACTCACCCACGCACTCGCCAGCGACCTCAAGCTGGAGGTCGCCGAGACGCGCTACCGCGGGCACGCCCGTGATCTGGCCCAGCAGGCCACCGAGGGCGGAGAGACCGAGCTGGTCGTGGCGCTCGGCGGCGACGGCACGGTCAACGAGGTCGTCAACGGACTGCTGGCCAACGGCCCCGATCCGGACTCGCACCCCCGGCTGGCCGTCGTCCCCGGCGGCTCCACCAATGTCTTCGCCCGCGCGCTGGGGCTGCCCAATGACGTCGTGGAGGCGACGGGCGCCCTGCTGGACGCGCTGCGCGACGGCAGCGAGCGCACGATCGGGCTGGGCCTGGCCTCCGGCACCCCGGGCAGCGAGGACGAGGGCGTACCGGAGCGCTGGTTCACCTTCTGCGCGGGCTTCGGTTTCGACGCCGGCGTCGTCGGCCGGGTTGAGCAGCAGCGGGAACGCGGCAAGCGTTCGACCCATGCCCTGTACATGCGACAGGTCGTACGGCAGTTCCTGGGCGAGGCGAACCGCCGTCACGGCATGATCACGCTCGAACGCCCGGCCGGGGACGACGGCGCCGCGGAGCTCGTCGAGAACCTCGCCCTGGCCATAATCTGCAACACCGCTCCGTGGTCCTACCTGGGCAACCGGCCGATCTACCCGTCCCCGGACGCATCGTTCGACACCGCCCTGGATCTGTTCGCACTGAGCAAGCTCTCGTCCCCCGCGGTGGCCCGGTACGCCACCCAGCTGCTGACGTCAACACCCGAGCGCGGCCCCCATGGCAAGCACGCACTCTCACTTCACGACCTCACGAACTTCACCTTGCATTCGCAGGTTCCGCTGCCCTTCCAGATGGACGGTGACCACCTGGGCCTGCGCACGAGTGTGACGTTCACAGGCGTTCGCCGTGCACTGCGTGTGATTGTGTGAGCAGTAGGGCCTAAAGTCCTTTCACTCGAACGTTTAGGCTGGTTCCCACCCCCTGGAATGACGGCTGTGACCGAGGCGACACCAAGGAATCAAAAAAAAGTTTCCGGAAGGGGTTGTATCCGCAGCCGAGGTTTGCGAGTCTCTTCATGGCGATCGGGACGGCCGCTTTACCGGCCCCCTTGAGAGCCCGAATCCTCCTCCTCATTCCACAGGACCGCACCAGTTCACAGCTGGAGTTCGGCCCTTCCCTTGTGGAGGGATTCGTGAAAGCGTTCACATTCACAAGCAACGATCCCGTCACACGAGGAGATGGAGCAGCCATGGACTGGCGTCACCGCGCCGTTTGCCGCGAGGAAGACCCCGAGCTCTTCTTCCCTATCGGCAACACCGGTCCTGCGCTGCTGCAGATCGAGGAAGCCAAGGCCGTCTGCCGCCGCTGCCCCGTCATGGAGCAGTGCCTGCAGTGGGCGCTCGAGTCCGGCCAGGACTCCGGCGTCTGGGGTGGTCTGAGCGAGGACGAGCGCCGCGCGATGAAGCGCCGTGCAGCTCGCAACCGGGCGCGCAACGCCAGCGCCTGAGCCAGCCGCCCCGTGGCCCCCGAGCCGCAGCGCGCAGTACCCCCGATGCACCATCGGCGCTGAACAGCCCGGTCGTTATCGCATCGCAATAGCTTTGAGCCCCGGACCGCATGGTCCGGGGCTTGTTGCTGTGAGGGGCCGGGGCGGTTCTCCGTGAGGGGCCGGATATCGATTCCGCCTCGGTGCGGTCTCGAATCCGCTTCCCCGCCCCGGTTCTCCGCCCCGCTCTTCCCGCCTCGCTTTCCCGCTTTTGCCGGACGGCTTCTCCGCACCGCGTCGCAGTACCGGGTTCGCAGTACCGCGTCGCCGCACTAATGCCTCTCAGTGCTGCTTCTCGGGGCGGACGGGTACATCGAGGACGACCTGGGTACCGCCTTCGGGTGCCCGCACCATGTCGAACTTTCCGCCCAACTCCCCTTCCACCAGGGTCCGTACGATCTGCAGGCCCAGGTTTCCGGCACGATGCGGGTCGAACCCCTCGGGCAGGCCGCGGCCGTTGTCCTGGACGGTGACCAGCAGCCGCGGTTCGGTGCGGCTGCCGCCGCGCACCGCGCCGACCTCGACGACGCCCTGTTCCGCCTGGTCGAAGGCGTGCTCCAGGGCGTTCTGCAGCACTTCGGTGAGCACCATCGACAGCGGCGTGGCCACCTCGGCGTCCAGGATGCCGAAGCGGCCGGTGCGGCGGGTGATCACCTTGCCCGGGGAGATCTCCGCGACCATGGCCAGCACGCGGTCCGCGATCTCGTCGAACTCGACCCGCTCGTCGAGGTTCTGGGAGAGCGTCTCGTGCACGATCGCGATCGAACCGACCCTGCGTACGGCCTCGTTGAGGGCCTCGCGGCCCTGTTCGGAGTCCATCCGGCGGGACTGCAGCCGCAGCAGCGCGGCGACCGTCTGCAGGTTGTTCTTCACCCGGTGGTGGATCTCCCGGATGGTGGCGTCCTTGGTGATCAGTTCCCGCTCGCGGCGTCGCAGTTCGGTCACATCGCGCAGCAGCACCAGCGAACCGATGTGCGTTCCCTTGGGCTTGAGCGGAATGGCGCGCAACTGGATCACGCCGTCGTTGCCCTCGACCTCGAATTCCCTGGGTGCCCAGCCGCTGGCGAGCTTGACCAGGGCCTCGTCCACCGGGCCGCGGGCGGGTGCCAGTTCGGCGGTGGCCTGGCCGAGGTGGTGGCCCACCAGGTCGGCGGCGAGACCGAGCCGGTGGTAGGCGGAGAGCGCGTTGGGGCTGGCGTACTGGACGACGCCGTCCGCGTCGAGCCGGATCAGCCCGTCGCCGGCCCGGGGCGAGGCATCCATGTCGACCTGCTGACCGGGGAAGGGAAACGTTCCGGCAGCGATCATCTGGGCGAGGTCGGAGGCGCTCTGGAGGTAGGTGAGCTCCAGCCGGCTGGGCGTGCGCACGGTCAGCAGATTGGTGTTGCGGGCGATCACTCCGAGCACCCGGCCCTCCCGGCGTACCGGAATGGACTCCACGCGGACCGGGACTTCCTCTCGCCACTCGGGGTCGCCCTCGCGTACGATGCGGCCCTCATCCAAGGCAGAGTCCAGCATCGGACGCCGCCCCCGGGGAACGAGATGGCCCACCATGTCGTCCTGGTAGGAGGTGGGGCCGGTATTGGGCCGCATCTGGGCGACGGAGACGTAGCGGGTGCCGTCGAGGGTGGGGACCCACAGCACAAGATCGGCGAAGGAGAGGTCGGAGAGCAGCTGCCACTCCGAGACCAGCAGATGGAGCCACTCGAGGTCGGAGTCGCTCAGAGCGGTGTGCTGGCGGACGAGATCGTTCATGGAGGGCACGTCTTGGAGCCTACCGGCGTACGGTGTATGTGTTGTGCCTGCACGGGCATGGACAAGTAAGAATGGTCTAGTCCAGAATTCAGCAAAGACCTCCGCTCTCCCCGCACAGGAGGGCGGAACGAGGCCGACGGCGCTCTCTGCCCTGACTGCGCCAAGGCCTCCGATCGACCGGTCCCAGGACGGGGTGGCGCCCCCACCGCACACGGGGGACCCACTCCGCCGCACGGCGGGACCGGCCGATGTCAGCTCCGGGCTGCGGTGCCGGACAGGTTGAGGGTCCTGTCCCGGCGCCGCGGCCCGCGGGTGCTTCCGGGGTGCCTCAGGCCGCTTCCGGGCTCTTCGTCCGCGGCCAGGCCCGCATCGCCAGGTCGGCGATCGCCGCCAGTTCCGCCGCCTCCGCGCCGTCCCGCGCCTGCTGGGACATGCCCTGGAGGACGGCGCCCACATAGCCGGCCAGTGCGTGCGCATCCGTGTCGGCCGGGAGCTCACCCGCGGCGATGTCCGCCCGTACGGCGCCCGCAATCTCGCGGATGTTCGAGAGCCTCATCTCCCGCAGGGAGTCGGCGACTTCGGCGGACGCGGGCGAGGTGTTCAGCGCGGCGCTGATGACGAGGCAGCCGCGCGGACGGCCGGGCAGGGTGTATTCGACCGCGGCCTCGCGCAGGGCGCGGTCGACGCCGCGGCGGGCGGTCGGCTCCTCGGCCATGGCGCGGGCGATGAAGCCTCCGTAGAGCCGCCCGTACTCGGCGACGACCTCGCCGAACAGCGCCTGCTTGTCGCCGAAGGCGGCGTAGAGGCTGGGGGCGCTGATGCCCATGGCGCGGGTGAGGTCGGAGATGGACGTGGCCTCGTAGCCCTGCTCCCAGAAGGACCGAACCGCCTGCTCCAGGGCCGTCTCGCGGTCGAAGGAGCGGGGCCGGCCACGCTGCTTCGTTTCCTTGGTCGCCATGGGAGGAATTCTATAGCGGTCGGTACGGAACGCGTGCTACGGTTTTTCTGTAGCGAGCGATACAGAAATTGCTCGGCAGGCGAGGGCTGCGTGTGTTCGCGTACGGACGCACGCAGGCACGATCAGGGAGGGGCACCGCCATGGGCGCGCTCAGCGGCAAGACGGCACTGGTGACGGGCGGCAGCAGGGGGATCGGCCGGGCGATCTCGGAGCGGCTGGGGAGGGACGGCGCACGGGTCGGCGTGCATTACGGCCGCGACGAGGCCGCGGCCAAGGAGACGGTCTCGGCGATCGAGGCGGCGGGGGGCCAGGCCTTCGCGGTCCGGGCGGAGCTGGGTGTGCCGGGGGACGCCCGAGCGCTGTGGGCCGCGTTCGACGCACAGGCCGAGGGGGTGGACATCCTGGTCAACAACGCCGGCACGGACGGCACCCGCGAGACCATCGCCCACGTCCGCGAGGAGGACTACGACCGGGTCTTCGCCATCAACGCCAAGGCTCCGTTCTTCATCACCCAGCAGGGCCTGCCCCGCCTGCGGGACGGGGGCAGGATCATCAACACCTCGACGGGCCTGACGCGGGGCGCGGCCATGCCGGAGCTGATCGCGTACTCCATGACCAAGGGGGCGATCGACGTCTTCACCATGACCCTGGCCAAGGAACTGGGCGCCCGCGGGATCACGGTCAACGCGGTGGCGCCGGGCGTGGTCGACACGGACATGAACGCCGGCTGGCTGCGCGGCGAGGCCAACGCTCCGGCGCGCGAGGCGGTCCGGGCGATATCCCCGCTGGGACGGATCGCGGACGCCACGGAGATCGGCGACATCGTGGCCTTCCTGGCCTCGGACGACAGCCGCTGGGTGACGGGTCAGTGGATCGACGCGACGGGAGGGGCCCTGCTCTGACGGCACCTCGTCTGCCGGGCCCTGGGCGGCGCCCGCCTGGCTCGGGCCCCTGGCCCTGCGCCGCTGGCATGGCGACGTCCTGGCGCGGCGGCTCACGGCGCGGCAGCTCACGGCCCGGCGGGTCACGGTCCGGCAGCTCACGGCGCGGCGACTCCCGGCCCGGCGGTTCCTGGCCCGGCAGCTCACGGCGCGGCGACTCCCGGCCCGGCGGTTCCTGGCCCGGCAGCTCACGGCGCGGCGGCTCACGGTCCGGCGGGTCACGGTCCGGCAGCTCCTGGCCCGGCAGCTCCCAGCCCGCACCCTTCCGGTCACCCGGCCGGCGGGAAGTCGGACCGCTTCGTCCGGATGCGCCGCCGCGTCCGGGGGCCCGCCCTCTGATAGATTGGTCTATACCACATGACCCATGAGACCACTCTCCAGAACGGCAGGCCAAAGCGTGGAAGTTGTCATCGTTCCGGACGCCGCGGCAGGCGGCGAGCTGATCGCGGAGGCCATGGCCACCCTGGTGCGCCGCAAGCCCGACGCGCTGCTCGGTGTGGCCACCGGCTCGACCCCGCTGCCCATCTACGAGGCGCTGGCGGCGAAGGTCCGGGCCGGGGCGGTGGACGCCTCGCGGGCCCGTATCTGCCAGCTCGACGAGTATGTCGGTCTGCCGGCCGGGCACCCCGAGTCCTACCGTTCGGTGGTGCTGCGCGAGGTGGTCGAGCCGCTCGGGCTCGGCGAGGACTCCTTCATGGGCCCCGACGGCACGGCCGAGGACGTACAGGCCGCGTGTGAGGCGTACGACCGGGCGCTGAGCGAGGCGGGCGGGGTGGACCTCCAGTTGCTCGGTATCGGCACCGACGGGCACATCGGCTTCAACGAGCCCTGCTCGTCGCTGGCTTCCCGTACCCGCATCAAGACGCTGACCCAGCAGACCCGGGAGGACAACGCCCGGTTCTTCGACAGCCTCGACGAGGTCCCGCACCACGTCATCACCCAGGGCATCGGCACCATCCTGGAGGCCCGCCATCTGGTGCTGCTCGCCACGGGCGAGGGCAAGGCGGACGCGGTGGCGCACGCCGTCGAGGGCCCGGTCGCGGCCCTGGTACCGGCCTCGGCGCTGCAGCTCCACCCGCACGCCACGGTCGTCGTCGACGAGGCCGCCGCCGCCAAGCTCAAGCTCGCCGACTACTTCCGTGCCACGTACGCCGCCAAGCCGGAGTGGCAGGGCCTCTGAGCAGCTGAGGCGGGCGGCGACAGGGGGCGACAGGGGGGCTCCGCCCTCGTACGCGCTCAGCAGCACGCGGGCCGGGCGCGAAGGCAGGGGCCCCGGTCCGCGAGCCGCCCGGCCGTGCCCCGGTCCGCGAGCCGCCCGGCCGCACCGCCCGGCCGGGCCCCGGCCGGGCGGGAACGGCGATCCCTTCTTACCGCCGGTTTATGACCCCTTTGAGCAGGATGGGTGGGTCAGCAACCGGTGGGTGCCTTGAGGCATCTGAGGGAGGATCAGCCGTGCAGTTACTCACCATCCCGATATCGGTCGCCGGGCCCGCTTCGCCGGGTCATCGGTGCTGACCGCCGTGGCTGCCTCCTCCCGGCTGCCCGCGCCGGTGGCGCTGCCGCCGCAGCCCGCCCGGAGTCCCGGGCCGCGACGGCGTCCGGTGCCCTGGCTGCGGCCGACCATCCGGATACGGCTGACGCTGCTGTACGGCGGGATGTTCCTGATGGCGGGCGTCGTGCTGCTGGCGCTCATCTACCTGCTGGCGGCCGACATCCTCAAGGAGAACACCCCGGAGTTCAGGGTCTTCGGCAGCAACGTCCGGGTGGGCAACAGCGGTTGCCCCGGCCTGCCGTCGGCCGGCCGGGTAGAGACGGCGATCAGCGACTGCATCCGGGACCAGCGCGCACTGGCGCTGCACACCTTTCTCAACCGCTCGCTGCTGACGCTGGTGGGCCTGGCGGTGGTGGCGTTCGCGTTCGGTTATGCGATGGCGGGGCGGGTGCTGGCGCCGTTGGGGCGGATCACACGGACCGCGCAGCGGGTGGCGGGTTCGGATCTGCACCGGCGGATAAAGCTGGGCGGTCCGGACGATGAGCTCAAGGAACTGGCGGACACGTTCGACGAGATGTTGGACCGGTTGGACCGGGCGTTTGAGTCGCAGCGGCGGTTTGTGGCGAATGCATCGCATGAGTTGCGTACGCCGTTGGCGATCAACCGGACGTTGCTGGAGGTTCAGCTCGCCGATCCGCAGGCGTCGGCGGAGCTGCATCAGCTGGGCAAGACGCTGCTGGCGACCAATGAGCGCAGTGAGCAGCTGGTGGAGGGGCTGTTGTTGCTGGCGCGCAGTGAGAACAAGGTGGTCGACAAGCGGCCGGTGGATCTGTCGGAGGTGGC